>CAJXOV010000176.1 GCA_913057815.1 uncultured Flavobacteriales bacterium | reverse complement strand
GAGATGTAGAGAGGTCTCGTGGGCTCGGAGATGTGTATAAGAGACAGTCTCAATTAATAGGCCAGTTCAATGCTTCTAACCTATTAGCGGTTTATGCTATCTCCCAAGAATTAGAACAAGACAAATTTGAAGTACTTACCAAGCTTTCCTCTCTTAATTCTGTAGAAGGAAGATTTCAGCAAATGACCAGCGAAAAGCAAATCATGGCTGTGGTAGATTATGCACACACTCCTGATGCTCTTATGAATGTACTGAAGACTATTAAGACATTAAGAACTGGCAATGAACAGGTGATAACAGTAGTAGGATGTGGTGGAAACAGAGACAAAACCAAGCGTCCAGAAATGGCCAAAATAGCCGCTGAGTTAAGCACAAGAGTAGTACTCACATCAGATAATCCGCGCCTAGAACAACCGGATGAAATTATTAAAGACATGGCAGCAGGTTTAGATCCTGTAGCCTTGGCTAAAACGCTTCAAATTTCTGATAGAAAAGAAGCCATTAAACTGGCATGCACGCTAGCACAACCTCACGACATTATTCTGATAGCCGGAAAAGGCCATGAGAAATACCAAGATATAAACGGAGTAAAACAACCTTTCGATGATTTCGAAACGGTAGAAACCACATTTAAACTGCTAAATAAGTAATGTTATATCACCTATTTGATTACCTAAATGAAACGTATGATCTAGCGGGAGCAGGACTTTTTAAGTTCCTTTCGTTCAGAGCCGCTTTGGTGATAATTACTTCGCTTACTATATCTATGTTCTTTGGAAAAAGTTTAATTAACTGGATAAGAAATAAGCAAGTAGGAGAAACCATCAGAGATTTAGGTTTAGATGGCCAAATGGAAAAATCAGGCACACCTACTATGGGCGGAATTATCATTCTACTAGCCATTCTAGTTCCTACTATTCTTTTTGCCGATCTGACTAACACTTATATCCAAGTGATGATACTCACTACAGTTTGGTTTGGAGCTATAGGGTTTATCGATGACTACATAAAAGTTTTTAAAAAGAACAAACAAGGCCTAGCAGGGAAATTTAAGATAGCTGGTCAGGTAGCAGGTGGAGTCATTATTGGCTCTATGCTTTACTTAAGTCCTGATGTGACTATAAAAGAAAAAGTGTCTGACACAGCTACACCTAGCATAGAGCAAGTTATAGCACAAGCCGAAGGCACTACCAATCCTGACGTATGGAAAGAATCCAAATCTTTTAAGACTACGATTCCTTTCGTAAAGGATAATGAATTTGATTATATATGGTTAATAAGCTGGTTCGGAGACTCAGCCAAAGATTTGCTTTGGTTGATCTTCATTCCCGTAGTCATCATCATAGTAACAGCCGTTTCTAACGGAGCTAATATGACTGATGGACTGGATGGACTAGCTACAGGAACCTCAGCCATAATTGGACTTACACTCGTCATTTTTGCTTACGTCTCAGGTAATTACATTTTCGCAGATTATCTGAATATTATGTACATACCCCACTCTGGTGAGCTGGTGATTTTCGGAGCTGCATTCGTAGGAGCCTGTATTGGTTTTCTATGGTATAACTCATACCCTGCTCAGGTATTTATGGGAGACACTGGAAGTTTAGCCTTAGGAGGAATAATAGCAGTATTCGCTATAGCCATCAGAAAAGAATTACTGATTCCACTTTTATGCGGAATCTTCTTAGTAGAAAACCTATCAGTAATGCTGCAGGTTTCCTATTTCAAATACACAAAGAAAAGAACAGGGGAAGGACAGAGAATCTTTAAGATGGCTCCCCTTCATCACCATTACCAAAAACTTGGATTTCATGAATCTAAAATCGTATCCCGGTTTTGGATTGTAGGAATCATGTTAGCTGTGTTAACCATTGTTACACTTAAAATTAGATAAACAGAACCTTGAAAAAAAATAAAAACATAGTGATTTTAGGCGGTGGCGAAAGCGGCACTGGCGCAGCTATCTTAGCCAATAAGCATGGCTATGCTGTATTCCTATCTGACTATGGTTCTATCAAGGATAAGTATAAAGAAATGCTTTCTGAAGAGAAGATTAACTGGGAAGAAGGAAAGCATACTCAAACAGAAATGACAGATGCCACAGAAGTGGTAAAGAGCCCTGGTATTCCGGAAAGTTCGCCTATCATAAAGTATTTCTTAGAACTCGGGATTCCTGTGATTTCTGAAATCGAATTTGCAGCGCGCTACACCCAAGGAAAACTTATAGGAATAACAGGAACCAATGGTAAAACCACTACTACCCTACTTACTTACCACATCCTAAAAAATGCAGGTGTTAATGTAGGGTTAGCAGGAAACGTAGGACAGAGTTTAGCGTTGCAATTGGCCTCTGGAGATAAAGATGTTTGGGTGTTGGAGTTAAGCAGTTTTCAACTGGATGGCATGTTCGATACCAAGTTGGATATCGCTATTCTATTAAACATAACAGCAGACCATCTGGACAGGTACGGATACGAATTACAGAACTACATAGATTCTAAATTCAGAATTATCCAAAACCAAACTTCGACTGATGCCTTTATATACTGGGCAGAAGACGAAACTATTACAAAGAATTTACAAGAAAAAGGGCATTCAGGAAGAGCTTTCCCTTTTTCACTAAACCAACCCGCAGACAGCGCTCAGAAAGGCGCTTATGTGGACAATAATCAATTCATAATTAACCTCAAATCCCCCTTAAAAATGTCTATTCAGGATTTAGCGTTACAAGGTCGCCATAACATAATGAACTCTATGGCCTCTGGAGTAACTGGAAAACTTCTGCAGCTCAGAAATGAGAGCATCAGAAATAGCTTAACAGATTTCGACACGGTAGAACACCGATTAGAACTTGTAGCTAAAGTAAATGGAATAAAATTCATCAACGATTCTAAAGCTACCAATGTAAATGCTACATGGTATGCACTAGAAAGCCAGAAGGAAACTGTGATATGGATAGTAGGTGGTGTAGATAAAGGAAACGACTACGCTGACCTTATTCCACTAGTAGAATCTAAAGTAAAAGCAATCATCTGTTTAGGAACAGATAACAAAAAACTCATCGAAACTTTTGGCGATAAAGTGAAATTTATTCATGAAGTAAACACTGCTAAAGCCGCTGTAGATGTAGCATACCAGGTAGCGTTTGACGGTGAAACAGTACTTCTCTCTCCAGCATGCGCTAGTTTCGATTTATTTGAAAATTACGAAGACAGAGGAAGACAATTTAAGAAAGCAGTAAAAACACTATAACCTTAAAAACCAGTCTGTCATGCAGCAAATTTTAAGCAAATTAAAAGGAGATAAAGTTATCTGGATGGTAACTATATTTCTAGCATTGTACTCGCTATTAGCGGTGTATAGCGCCACAGGTGCGCTTGCTTACAGGCATGACAGCTCTATGAAATACCTGGTCAAGCACGGATTTATGCTTTCTGCAGGTATAGCAGTTATTTACTGGGTACATCAAATCAAGTTTAAGTATTTCTCTCGCATGAGTCAAATTCTGATTTGGGTGGCTGCCGGCTTACTATTGGTCACATTGTTATTTGGACTGAATATCAACGGGGCCAGCAGATGGATAAAAATTCCAATTATAAATCAGAATTTTCAAACCTCTGATTTTGCTAAAATCGTACTGATCATGTACGTGGCCAGAATGTTGACGGTCAAAAGAACAAAACTGCATAGCTTTAAAGAAGGAGTACTTCCAATCTTAACGCCAGTAGTAGGTATATGCTTGCTGATTTTTCCAGCTAACTTTTCTACTGCGGTTCTATTAGGAGGAGTTTGCTTGCTCCTAATGTTTATAGGTGGAGTACATATAAAACATATCTCAGCCATAATAGGTTCAGCTCTATTAGGATTGGTGCTAATGTTTACAGTTTACAAAATAGACCCAGGAATGGTTCCTGGAAGAGCCAGCACCTGGATGAGTAGAATAGAAATGTTCTTTTCAGGTGAATCTAGTTCAGAGACTGCTACAGATTACCAGACCGAAGAGGCCAAAGCCGCTATTTACAGAGGAGGAATATTCCCTTCTCCTCCAGGAACAGCACATGCTAGAAACAGTATGCCGCATGCTTATTCAGATATGATTTACGCATTTATTATAGAAGAATACGGAAGCATATTCGGTGGATTAGGTATCCTAATGCTCTACCTAATTTTCTTCTACAGAAGTATAAGGTTAGCTATGAAATGTCCTCGCCATTTTGGTGGATTATTAGCTTTAGGGTTTAGCATGCTTCTGGTGTTTCAAGCGTTTATAAACATGGCAGTTTCGGTGAATATAATACCCGTAACTGGTCAGCCACTTCCTCTAGTTTCCATGGGAGGAACTAGTATTCTGTTTACATGTTTCGCTATAGGAGTTATTCTTAGTGTAAGCAGAAGTGTGTTTGATGAAGATTATGAGTTAGAGCCTTCGGCCGAAGAAAAAATGGCTAACCCTATAAAAAAAAAGAAAATAATTAAATCCAATAGAGAAGAAGAACATGCCTTCGCTTAAAGTAATCATATCAGGAGGCGGAACAGGTGGACATATATTTCCAGCAATAGCCATAGCAGATGAAATCAAAAGAAGAAATCCGCAATCGGAAATTTTATTCGTAGGAGCAGATGGTCGTATGGAAATGACTAAAGTTCCAGAAGCAGGCTATCCAATTAAAGGATTATGGATAAGCGGAATCCAAAGAAAACTAACCATAGACAATCTATCGTTTCCATTCAAGCTTATTTCTAGCTTATGGAACGCCAATAAAATTATAAAAGAATTTAAGCCAGATATAGCCATCGGAGTTGGTGGTTATGCATCCGGCCCTTTACTTAAAAGAGCCAGCGCTAGAAAAGTGAAAACAGTTCTTCAAGAACAGAATTCATTTCCTGGAATTACTAATAAATGGCTTGCAGGCGGTGCCAATAAAATTTGTGTAGCTTATTCCAATATGGAACGATGGTTCCCCAAAGAAAAGATTAGCATTACTGGAAACCCTGTGCGTGCACTCATAGCCAATGCTTCGGTTACTAAAGACCAAGCCATCTCACATTTCAGACTAGACAACTCTAAAAAAACAGTACTAGCAGTAGGAGGCAGTTTAGGAGCTAGAACCATAAACCATGCTTTAAGAGAGCACATTCAAAAAATATTAGGCGATAACATTCAGCTCATTTGGCAGTGTGGGAAAAGCTTCTCATCAGAATCTGAGAGTATCTCAAATGAACATAAAAAAGGATTAGTCATTACTCCATTCATAAAAGAAATGGATATGGCGTATGCCGCTGCTGATGTAATTATTAGTAGAGCTGGAGCTATGTCTATTAGTGAATTATGTTTGATAGGAAAACCCACCATTTTCATTCCATCACCAAACGTAAGTGAAGACCACCAAACTAAAAATGCTCACGCTTTAAGTGATGTGGGTGCAGCTATTTTGCTGAAAGACGCTGAGGCTAAAGAGAACTTATACCAAGTATTAAATGAACTCATAAATGATTCTCCTAAAATGGAATCTATGAGTCAAAACATAAAAAAACTAGCCAAACCTAACGCCACGTCTGATATAGTAAATCAAATAGAAGAACTTTTAAAATGACGGCAGCTGAAAATAACATATCATTTTCCGACATCAAATTAGATGAAATAAAAGCCTGTCTCTTATACACATCTGACGCTGCCGACGAATAGAGAGGTGTAG
>CAJXOV010000175.1 GCA_913057815.1 uncultured Flavobacteriales bacterium | reverse complement strand
GGCTCGGAGATGTGTATAAGAGACAGTCATAATACTATATTAATGAAACAACCCCTAGTACAACCAAAAGCCGATGCAGATGACAAAGAGCTTCAGGAACTTATCAAGTTCTATGATGAAACTTTAGGCTTTTGTCCTAACAGTATAAAAACGATGCACCACCGTCCTAGAATAGCTTATGCATTCATAGAAATGAATAAAGCCGTTATGGAAAATAAAGGTAGAGTTACTAGTGCATTAAAAAGATTGATGGCTTATTTAAGTAGCCATACCACAGGATGCAGATATTGTGAAGCACACGGAATAAGAGCTGCCGAACGTTATGGTGCTTCTGCTGAACAAATGAAAAACATCTGGGAATATAAAACCCATGCAGCTTTTAGTGATGCCGAAAGAGCAGCACTGGATTTAGCTATAGCTAGCTCAACAGTACCTAATTCAGTAGGTGAAGAAGTTGGAGAAAACTTAAGAAAGCACTGGAATGATGGAGAAATAGTAGAAATGCTGGGCGTTATGGCTCTATTTGGATACTTGAATAGATGGAATGATTCTATGGGGACTCAAATGGAAGATGATGCTATAGCTTCAGGAAATCAATATTTGTCTGACAAAACAGACTGGAGTGTAGGAAAGCATAAATACTGAATAATACCTAAAATATTTAAAAGGCTGAATCTAAAGATTCAGCCTTTTTTTATTTAGCTACTTTTCTTAAAAACTATATCCTATTTTTAGCGAATGACTACGCAGATTACCTCTTTAGAAGAATACCATAGAGAATATGCTAAAAGCATTGAAGATCCTGAATCATTTTGGAAGAAAGAAGCAGAAACATTTCACTGGTTTCAGCCTTTTGACGAAGTACTTAAATGGAATTTCGAAGAGCCTAATGTGAAGTGGTTTCTTAACGGTAAAACCAACATAACTTATAACGCATTAGATAGACATATAGCTGAACGAGGGGACAAAACAGCTATTCTTTGGGAACCAAATGATCCTGAAGATACTGTTATCAATCTAAGCTATAAAGAACTTTTAGAAGAAGTGTGCAAATGCGCAAATGCATTAAAGAAGTTTGGCATTAAAAAAGGAGATCGAGTGGTGTTTTATATGCCTATGGTTCCAGAATTAACTATTGGAGTATTAGCCTGTGCGAGAATCGGAGCTGTACATTCTGTAGTTTTTGCTGGGTTCAGTGCGCAAGCCCTTTCAGATAGAGTTAATGATGCTCAGGCTAAAATGATTATTTGTTCCGATTTTAACCGTAGAGGATCTAAAAATATTCCTGTAAAAAAGGTGGTAGATGATGCTTTAGAAATAGGCTGTTCTTCTATTGAAAATGTGTTAGTTCATAAAAATACTGGAGACTCTATTTCATGGAATTCTTTAAAAGATAAATGGTGGCATGAAGAATTGGATGGCCAAGAATCTTATTGCACCGCGGAAGAGATGGATAGTGAAGACCTATTATTTATTTTATACACCTCTGGTTCTACAGGAAAACCAAAAGGTGTAGTTCATACTGTAGGAGGCTATATGGTGTACACTTCATACAGTTTCAGAAATGTATTTCAGTATCAAGAAAACGATGTATACTGGTGCACCGCAGATATTGGGTGGATTACTGGCCATTCTTATATAATTTATGGTCCTTTACTTTCTGGAGCTACTACAGTAATGTTTGAAGGAGTTCCTACCTACCCTACTCCTGCTAGATTCTGGCAAATATGTGAAAAGCATAAAGTCAATCAATTTTACACTGCCCCTACTGCTATTAGAGCTTTGATGGCATATGGTGATCACCTTCCAGCAGAATCAGATCTATCATCTATTAAAGTATTAGGATCTGTAGGTGAACCCATAAATGAGGAAGCGTGGCACTGGTATGATAAACATATAGGAAAAGGAAAAGCACCTATAGTAGACACCTGGTGGCAGACAGAAACAGGTGGAATTCTCATTTCACCATTACCAGGAATTACAGACACTAAGCCTACTTATGCCTCTTATCCGCTTCCAGGAATCCAAACTGTACTGGTTGATGTCGAAGGAAATGAATTGAAGGAAAATAATGTAGAAGGATTGTTATGTATTAAGCATCCATGGCCTTCTATGATAAGAACCACATATGGTGATCATGAGCGTTGCAAAAATGTGTACTTCTCCGCTTTTAAAGGAATGTACTTCACTGGAGATGGAGCTAGAAAAGACGATGAAGGAAGAATTAGAGTGATTGGCAGAGTGGATGATGTTATCAATGTATCAGGACATAGAATGGGAACTGCGGAAGTAGAAAACGCCATTAATGAGCATCCTGCAGTAGTAGAATCAGCTATAGTCGGCTATCCTCATGATATTAAAGGCCAAGGAATTTATGCCTTCGTGATTACACAAGGTGTAGCCAAAGATGATACTACTAGAAAAGAGATATTAGAAGTAGTGAAACGAGAGATAGGTCCAATAGCCAAACCTGATAAAATTCAATTTGTAAATGGTCTTCCAAAAACACGCTCAGGTAAAATCATGAGAAGAATTCTAAGGAAAATAGCCTCTAATGAAGCAGACAGTTTAGGTGATATATCTACCCTTTTAAATCCCGAATGTGTTAAGGAAGTGATAGATGGAAATCGAACTCTAATTTAAGACCGTTCATTTTGAACATATTAAGTTGACATAATTCCAATCACCTATTTTCTCAACCAACCAATCCGCTAACTATCATAATATTACATACGTACAACCCTGTAAAGTGATTTGAAAACACTAAATTTGATTATGGATTGCTTAATCGTAGAAGGTGGTGGATTTAGGACTGGTTTTACAGCTGGAGTCCTTGATAGTATGTTAGTTAACAAATTCAATCCATTTAAGTCTTATTATGGAATTTCTGGAGGATCCATATCATTATCATACTATTTAAGTGATCAATATAGAAGTTGCTTTTCTGCGTTACAGTATTTAGCAGAGCATCCTAGCTTTACTAATTACAAAAGAGCTTTTCAGGCCAAAGGATACATGGACATCGATTTCATAAAAGAAATTTCTGCTAATGAATTTCCTTTCTTAGTGGATGATGGCTTAAAGAATATTTCAGATAAGTCGGTAAAAATAGTAGTGACCAATAAAGAAACAGGACAACCAGAATACTTAACTCCAGAAAAGAAGGATTGGATAGACTTGATAATAGCTTCTTGTTCTTTACCATTTGTTACTAAAGGCCAGCATGTTCATGGTGAAAGTAAATACTTTGATGGTGGCTGGGGAGATGCTATTCCTGTCATAGAAGCGTATAATCAAGGAGCCCGAAAAATTGTTATCATTAGAACTTGGGTTTCAGGAATGAAGTCAACACAGAGTTGGGCTGACTATTTTGGGAGTATCTATTATAGATCTAACCCTACGTTATCAGAAACTTTTAATTCTAGCTTTAAAAAGTATAACGAGGCTGTAGAGTTCATCGAGAACCCTCCGCATGATCTAGAAATTATAGAAATAGCTCCTGAAAACCTATTATTCAGTGGAACATATATGTATTCTAATGATTCTATACTTAGAGACTATAGATATGGCTTAGACTTAGGAACTCAGTTTATAGCTGAGTTATAAAAAAAATCAAGGAATTCCCAAAAACTTATGCTGCTGTACACTCATTCTCCACTTGGGATTAGAACGAATAAAGTTTAAAATTAACCCTTCGGTCTCCTCTCGGTTATCCCATTCTGGTTGAAGAAATAACTGACAACTTTCGTTCACTTTTTCAGCATGTTCCTGAGCCCACTTTAAATCATGCTTATTAAGCACTATCACTTTTAATTCGTGAGCTTCTTTGTAAAACTCTTCTAAAGGCTTTTTAAACTTCTTTGGACTAAATGTCACCCAGTCCCATGCCCCTGTTAACTTATGGGTACCACTAGTTTCTATATGAGTACGGATATTTAAGCGTTGCAACGCTGAGGTAAGCTCTTCCAAATTATGCATAGCAGGTTCTCCACCAGTAACTACTACTAATTTGGCCTCAGCTTCTGTTACCCATCCTACCATCTCTTCTATAGAATAATGAGGGTGAGCATCTATTGGCCAGCTTTCTTTAACATCACACCAGAAACACCCTACATCACATCCACCAAGGCGAATAAAATAAGCTGCACTCCCTGCAAAATGACCTTCTCCCTGCATGGTATAAAAGTGTTCCATCACCGGTAGTGTCATACTATTACTTGTGTTATTTTTTAAGTTGGACATTTAAAGGCCACAAAGATAATTACAACTGGTACTTTTTAGTTGAAAGTGAAAGTAAAAAATATTCCGCACCGTGAGTAAATGGAAGAACTCAAAAAAACACGATCAAAACCACCAAGAACGCTTTGTAATCCTCTAGTTCAATGCCACAAATGGGCCAAGGCCCGCCATCGCAATCCTACAGAGTGGTTTTCAATTAAAATGCTGTTAGCTCCCCAAACATGTTCGGTGCGGAAATTTTTGAATATTTTAAATGGCTATATACTACTTATTTAGTACCGCCACTGAAGTAATCTTCTTTGTGCGCAAACAGGACGTTAAAAGTAGTCATACTGCCATAACATCTGGTGATGTATTGTTGAAGATTTACTTTTTCCTCATCTGATAATGATTTATGTGAGTTAACGTTTTGTTCTAGAACTCTTAACTTATCACGCATCATCACTATCTTATGAAAGAACGTCTCTAATGGTATTTCTTTTGGTTTTAAATCTGAGTCAGCAGGCTGCAGAGTCATAGTTCCTCCTTCCCATTTATTTCCTAGCTCTATGATTCTTGGTTTTTCAACATACTCTTGGAGAATGGACCTGAGTTTTTCTTCTACAGATTCCATAGTTAAGTCTTCATCTTTATCTAATTCAGATGGCTCTAACAATGTAAGTCCGTCATACGACTTTCCTATTTCTCGCTCCCCTTCTTCCAAAAAGAATATTTTCCAGAATTGTCCGATTTCACTGTAAATAGCTCCTTCTCCATATTTTGGATGTTCTATTTTAGCTCCTATTGATAGTTTCATTTTTTTTTCGAGTTATAGAATTGAACTTACGTTAATTGAATGATAATTGTTCCTAATATTATCTTTAATAATATGGAAAGAGAACTGAAACAGTTTTGGGTTATAATAAGTCTGAGGATTAGTATTTCTATAATGCTTCTAGGTTGTCTATTTAAAATACTCCATTGGCCTTTTTCTTCAGAGCTTATAAATTCAGGATGTTTGCTTACTATCCTTACCTATACGGGAAGATTCATACTAAAGGAATTAAAGCGTTTTCCAGACATAGTTAAACTGATTTTTGTGATTCTAGTGTGCGTTCGTTCTATTGTAATAATGAACCATCTACCATTTCAAGAACTGTTTTGGATTACAATTTCCATTACTCAAATATTCGCTTTGATCTATTTATATTTCTCTGGTAACTTATCTAGCATTCCTCCCAAAAGTAATTCTCTGGTTTTGAAATCCCTTATGGCGTTTTCTGGTCTTTTTATTATAGTTGGATGCTTATTTAAGATTATGCACTGGCTTGGCTCACATGAATGCCTAATAATGGGGTTTGGACTTCTTATTTGCTGGCTGATTAGTGAGCCCTTTCTAAAGAATGTGCAACCACGAAAAATTCAATCAGAACCCATATTCTGTCTCTTATACACATCTCCGAGCCCACGAGACCTCTCTACATCTCG
>CAJXOV010000174.1 GCA_913057815.1 uncultured Flavobacteriales bacterium | reverse complement strand
ATGTATCCGTAATTTTTTTTAGTAATCCGCTATCAGTAATTTGTAATTCTTTGAGCTTTTCTAGTATAGTTTCTTTCCTTTTAATGAGCTCTTTGAGGCGTTTTCTTTCATTGTCTATTTTCTCTATTTCTACTTCATCTAATGTACCTGTAGCTTCTTTTCTATACCGAGCTATAAACGGTATAGTAGCTCCGTCCTCCAGTAGATTAAGAACAGCTTTAACTGAATTTTCATTGATTTGAAGGGTAGATGATATAAGTTTTATCACAGTAGAAAATATTGAAATTGGAAGGTTAAAATTAGCGTTGCAACGCCAATATTCTTAAACCAATTCTTTAAACTTATTTACAATCTGGTTTTTTGAATTGAGGTTCTTATCGAATCTTTCTTCTCTTTTTTCCAAAATTCCCAAAGTAGGCTAGATTAATTTCTGGACCACCATTGAACTTGGAGCTAGTTCGAAGATTGCTGGTGTTCACATCATAAGATATGGCCAGTCTAAATTGTCTTTTGTACTCGTATCCTACCAGTGCTATAATGGCATCTCTGTATCTGTAAAACATACCTGCGGTAATGGCTGAACTGGTGCTAAAACTGGTGAATTTAGAATCATAATTAAACCTATAACTAACGTCTATTCCTACGGTTCCTGAAATAGCTGCTAAATTTTGACTTTGTACCATAGCATAGTATCTGTACATCATATAGCCATTAGTTTGTTGGCCATGAAAATAGGCTTGTCCTAATGCTGGTAGAGCATCTTCACCGTTTTCTAAAACAGTTTGTTCTTGGTAATAATGGTGTATAGCTATTCCAGTTTTCCAGTATAATTTTCTAGGGTTGTTATTGGTGAACTCTGCTCCAAAACCAGCATCTATATTCTTGTTAGAAGTGTTATTGAAGTTTTCTAAAGTTGGAAGTGATGAGTCAAATCCAGCACCGTTATACTGTGAATTCCAAGACAATCCTTCAAGTGAGAAATTGCGTTGATTGTATCCTACCTCAAGCCCAAAGGATAAATTTTTAGTTCTGTTTAACTTGATATGATATGCGCCCAAAGCTTTAAACATAGAAGATTTATAGCCAGAAGAACCTGCCTTATCAGTAACGGCTATCAACCCTATGCTAGGCCTACTTTTGTTTTTCTTGGTGGGAATTGGATTCCATTCTACAGAAAATAAGCTGGTTACAAAAGGAGTAGATACAGCACCCCACTGTCTTTTGTGCGAAATAACCGCTTTTATATCATCCTGTTCTCCTCCTGTAGAAGCAGGGTTTACCAAACTCATAAGATGATGATATTGGCTAAGAGATAAATCTTGAGCTGAAACTTCTGAATGAAGAATTAAGGTGAGTAATGCTATGGTGATCAGCGCTCTCATCTTACTAGAGTAATATCTCCTGATCTAATTATTTCTTCACCATTATTTAATCTAGCAGTTAACTGATAGAAGTAAATTCCTGTGGGAGATTTGTTTCCTCTTAAGTTACCATCCCATCCATTGGCTATAGAATTGGTAGAAAACACTTTTTCTCCCCATCTATTGAACAAGCTAAAATCCAGGTTAATAATTCCATCTCCTCTCACGAATAACATATCATTGGCTCCATCTTCATTCGGAGAAAAAATATCTGGAATGAAAAGCAACGAAGGATCGTTCACACAAATCTGTACAGATGCGCTATCTATACACCCACCTTCATTTTCGACTATAAGTTGAACATCATAAAATCCAGCTACGGGATAGTCAATCGATGGACTAGATCCGTCATAAATTTCAGATTCATCGTTTCCAAAAGTCCAACTTCCCGCTACCGCATTTTGACTAATATCTATAAAGGAAACCGGCAATTCTTCAAATGGAATACAATCCAAGTTAGGATTCACTGTAAAGTTGGCCACGATAGGAGCGTAGGACGGGAGAAGTACTAGGTTCTCTACCTCACATCCAATTTCGGGCTCTATTACGTATAAACTGACTATTTCACCAGCTATGCCATTATAAGTTTCTATTCCTAGCTCATCATTCCAGTAAAACTCATAAGTGTTAGCTGGAATTACTTCAGCAGTAACTGAAGCTCCTTCTTCATCAAAGCATAATGTATCACCAAATGTGTATGAAAGTTCTAATGGATTTGAAATAGCTATATAAATACTATCGCTAACTGTATCAGAACATCCATCAGAAGCAGTTACGTAATAGTATTGGCTTTGTGCAGGAGATACGGTGTGTTCTGCTATAGAAATAAGATCATCACTCCATTCTAACTCTACTATACCATCAGGTATTCCAGAAATACTTGTAGCAGTTAATACTGTTCCGCCACCTTCGCACAATAGAGTATCAGAAGCTGTTAAATCTACTGATGCAGCTGGGTAAATTGTAAAACTCACGCTAGAGTCAGCACTACACGAAACATCTGGAAATGAATATGTATAGGTGTAAAATCCTTCTCCTAAAAATGCCGGGTTGAATTCTCCACTGGTATCAGGTCCTGTTAGTTCACCATCCTCAGGTGATGTTTCATAAGAGACAGCTATATCTGCGTAGCAGTATGTTTCTTCTATTCCTGTAATAATTGCTTGTAAAAACTCTTCAACTGTAATTACTATTTCTCCACCACAATTAGTAGGAGAGGTATAGGTTATAGTAACGGTTTCTCCCTCTGCCAATGATGGATCAAATAGACCTGTAGTCTGGTCTGTTATTCCTAAACCATCCCAAGTTCCTCCAGAAGGCATATTTTGAATTACAAAAGGTTCGTCAGCGCTGCATACTGTTAGAGAGTCTAATGCTAATCCAGTAGGAAAAACTATATAGAGTACTGAATCTATGCAGTCATTATTGTCATAATAAACGGTATGTTCTCCAGGTCCAGCGCTGGAAGGGATGAACTCATAATCATTATTTTCTATGAAATTAACACCGACTCCACTCCACACTCCACCCCATGGATTTCTTCCTGTATTGTCATTGTCTAAAAATAAAGTGGGATCATCCAAGCAGAAGTAAACTGTATCATCTGGAATGGTAGTTTCCGCTACGTACATTGACAAGGTATCTACACATCCGTTAGTAGCATGGTATAGAATGTCATACCAGTTATCTGTAGGTACCGAAGAAGGGTCGAATAGTCCAGTGTTTACATCTTGAATTCCTTGTCCTTCATAAATTCCTCCAGGTGGATTTGGCGAATCATCTATTAAAAAGGGAGTTGTAAATGGACAAGTGTTTATATACCTGCCACCTATTTGAGCTGGAATAATATTTACTATATAGTCCATGGAGCAGCCTATTGCGCTGTATGTTAGTGTGATGTCTCCGCCTTCACCAGTCCACTCAGGTTCCCACGTTCCTACGTAATTTCCATCTATACCAACACCTGACCAATAGCCACCAACAGGAACAACGTCTAAGTATTGCGTATTAGCACTTTGACAAAGAGGCCCTAAATTAAGGCTGGGACTAAAGTCCTGCACATCTATGATTAAATCTTCTGTACAGCCATTTATGGCATAAGTAGTCACATAAGTTCCGGCATCCTGTGGAGAAAAGAGTCCTGCAGGAGAAACGTTATCTCCCGACCAAATTCCGCCCAAAGGCGCAGGAGTTAAAAGGGTAGGCGGTGCAAAAGGACATGATGCTGTAATATCACCAGAGTTTATCTCAGTTAAAGAAACCTGTACTGAATCATAACAGGTTGAATTTTCTATGTAATAATAAACAAGATTCACTCCAGGTTCAGCTCCATTTGGATTGAACTCTCCAATGTCTTCGTCTCCGATTCCTGGTCCAGTCCATGTACCATCAGGTGGTGTAGCTGTGAAGAGTAATGGGTCTTCGCTTTGACAAAGAATAACATCATCTTGGTCGATCATAACACTTTCATGTTGGAAGGTATATGATTCGAATACAGAATTTCCTGTTCCTAATTCTATCACATTAACGGTATATGTCAAAGGACCTCCAGGACAGACTGTATGAGGTCCAGGAGTAGCCGGTAGTCCATTGTCCCAGATGTAAACAAAGTCGAAACATCCTTGAGCTATGGCTGAAATAGTAGTGCACTGATCATTACACAGAACTTCATCACCAACTATAAATTCTACAGGTATAGAACATTGATCATAAAGGAAGTTTAAGGGTTGATTAAATAACCAAAGACTGTCACAATTGTCTCTAACTCCTAGTTCTAATGATAAATCAAAATTACAGTTGTAATAAAAGTTCTCTGCTAAAGTCAAATCAAATGAGCTGGCCATACTATCCAAGTCACAGTTTGTAGCTGAAAACGAAGTGAATCCTATTATATTCTGCCCTAAGAAAGTACTATTCTCCAAAAATATTTCATCACAAAGAATAGGAGTGCTGAGTTCTATGCTAAGAATATTGGAGCCACATTCAGGTAAAACGGGAATAGTTATTTCAGGTGGAATTGGCTCTATGTTTTGAGAATTCCATAGAATATTAAAACCACAATATCCTACACTTATGTCAGACGTAAAATGAAAAGTTATGCATCCACTTGTGGAGATCGAACTAGGAGGCAAGTCCGTTCCAGAATGTGGACCAGAAAGAATAGGAGATGAAATATTTGGACCGTCATGAATTGTAAGAAAATCCAATCCGTTTTCTACGCAAAATTGTTCTATGAATGTGATGTCTATTGGAGAATCTGTGCAAACAGTGAAGGCAACATCTTCATTGTTACTATATAAGCCGGTTTCTCCTCCAGAATCAAAAAGTCTTCCATCACATACACCTACTAAAGTGTCAGAAATAGTAAATTCAGGTACTTGGGCATGAATGAATGCCCATGTAATTAGACTTATAAAAAGTAAAAAGGAGTTTTTCATTCAACTAAAGGCTGTCTCTAATAATAACAGTAGGTGTAGCTATTTGGTTGCTCCAATTCTCAGCTCGATCTTTTATTTGAATTGAAAAATGAGTGGATTCCTCATCTCCATTTCCTAATAAGAATAGAGGATTAAGTTGAATGCTAAATGTTCCTTCTATATCTAAATCTTCCGAATTTGGTGTTAACGGTGGAATATGAAACCAATCATAATCATTTAATCTGGCATCTTTAATTTTCAGAGTTAGATCATCGGCATCTATAGTTCCTAAATCTCCATTGACATCTTTGAATGATATAAAAACTTCTAATTGATTATTAAACTCTTCTACTTCAGTTGCTGAGATAGATACAAATTCAATTTCAGGATAAGGTGAAGGCTCCTCTTTTTTACAACTGAAAACCAGAAGTATTAAAAGTAAAGTTACTATGTATTGGTTGGTTAGCTTCATAAGATTTGTAACACAAATATAGATGTGATTATAACGCTGCTATTCTCACTTGGAATTTCTATATCCATAGGTTGAGAGCCATCATTTAATATGTTTCTAAGATATACTACATCTCCAGTCGAATATGAGCTTAGGTCTATGGATCTTTTATGATAAAATGTAGCATTATTATCAGAGAAATCAAGCGCACTTAAAGTTTGAGAATTATCATAAACAACAGAAGCACTTGAAGAAAGTTCCTGAATACTATTTGCAGATTTAAGCTCGGCAATTGGAATTTGAACAGGAGATAAGTTGTCGTCTTGAATTAATATCCAAATATCAATAGTGGCTGCATCTACCAATATAGGAGCTGTCTCTTATACACATCTCCGAGCCCACGAGACCTCTCTACATCT
>CAJXOV010000173.1 GCA_913057815.1 uncultured Flavobacteriales bacterium | reverse complement strand
ATATATAGATTAAAATGGCGAAAGAAGTAGCAGGATTAATCAAGCTGCAAATTCGCGGAGGTGCTGCAAATCCATCACCGCCAGTAGGTCCCGCATTGGGAGCTAAGGGTGTGAATATCATGGATTTTTGTAAGCAATTCAATGGTAGAACACAAGATAAAGCCGGAAAGGTATTACCAGTGGTAATTACTGTTTATGGTGATAAGTCTTTTGAGTTTATTATTAAAACTCCTCCAGCCGCTGTCCAATTAATGGAGGCTGCCAAGATAAAGAAGGGATCTTCTGAGTCTAACAGAGCCAAAGTTGGAAAGGTTACCTGGGATCAGGTGCGAGCAATAGCAGAAGATAAAATGCCCGATTTAAATTGCTTCAAAATTGAATCAGCTATGAGTATGATAGCTGGAACAGCAAGAAGTATTGGGTTAACAATCAGTGGCAAACGCCCATTTTAGTTAGAAATTCATAAACATGGGAAGATTAACCAAGAATAGAAAAGCAGCTACAGAGAAGTACGACTTAGAACAGACGTATTCTCTAGATGATGCAGCAGGTATGGTGAAGGCAATGACTTCTACCAAATTTGATGCGTCTGTAGATATAGCTGTCCGTCTAGGAGTAGACCCCAGAAAGGCCAACGAGATGGTTAGAGGAGTAGTTTCTCTACCACACGGTACTGGTAAAGACACTAAGGTGCTTGTACTTTGTAATCCTGATAAGGAGGAAGAAGCGAAAGCAGCTGGTGCTGACCACGTGGGTCTTGATGAATACCTTGCTAAAATTAAAGGTGGATGGACTGATATTGATGTGATTATTACCACACCAAACGTAATGGGAAAGGTAGGTGCATTAGGTAGAGTTTTAGGACCAAGAGGTCTTATGCCTAATCCGAAATCTGGAACAGTAACTATGGATGTTGGCAAAGCAGTAACAGAGGTGAAGGCCGGTAAAATTGACTTTAAAGTTGATAAGTACGGGATTATTCATGCTCAAGTAGGAAAGGCATCTTTTGATGCTGAAAAGATTTCTGAAAACGCGAAGGAGATAATCCAAATGTTGATGAAATTGAAACCTGCATCTGCTAAAGGAACATATGTTCACAGTATTTCTATCTCCAGTACAATGAGTCCTGGGGTTTTAGTTGAACTTAAATCTGCGGTTTAGTAGATTAAAATCTAACACAATGACAAAAGAAGAAAAAAATCAGGCAATTGCTGAATTGGTAGAACAAGTTTCTGCTTCTCCAGTAGTTTATTTAGCTGAAACTTCTGAGTTAGATGCTGGGTCAACTTCTAACCTCAGAAAAATGTGCTTCCAAAATGATATCACTTTAAAAGTTGTGAAAAACACACTTTTAAAGAGAGCCATGGACGAAGTAGAGGGTAGGGACTATAGCCCATTATATGAGACTTTAAAAGGGAATACAACACTTTTATTGGCGAATGTAGGGAATGGACCAGCTAAGCTTATTAAGGAGTTCAGAAAAAATCACGCTAAGCCAGTGTTAAAAGGGGCTTATGTTGAGGCAGAATGTTACATTGGAGACGATCAATTACAAACGTTAGCTGATATCAAATCGAAAGATGAGTTATTAGGTGATTTAATTGGACTTCTTCAATCTCCAGCTAAAAATGTTATTTCAGCACTTAAATCAAGTGGTGGAACGGTAGCTGGATTGGTGAAAACACTGTCTGAGCGTTAATTAATTTTTAATAAAAACACAATATTTAATAAATAATAAAATGGCGGATTTAAAAGCTATGGCAGAAGATCTAGTAAATCTTACTGTTAAAGACGTAAACGAACTTGCCCAGATTCTTAAAGACGAGTATGGAATTGAACCAGCTGCTGCCGCAGTTGCTGTTGCCGTAGGTGGTGGTGGTGATGCAGGTGCTGCTGAGGAAAAGTCTGAATTCGATGTTATCCTTAAGGCTGCTGGAGGTTCTAAACTAGCTGTAGTTAAGTTAGTGAAAGAATTAACAGGGTTAGGTCTTAAAGAGGCAAAAGATATCGTAGATAGTGCACCAGCTCCACTTAAGGAAGGTGTATCTAAAGATGAAGCAGAAGCACTTAAAGCTCAATTAGAGGAAGCAGGTGCTGAAGTAGAACTTAAGTAATTAAAGTTCATTCATAGTATTAAAAAGGCATGGCGATGGGCATAATAGCCCATCGCCATTAGCCTTTTAAGTGGTTTAAGGGGTTCTGCCCCATTTTGTAGTTCATTAAAATAATTGAAAGCTTTGGCATCAGCATCTAAACAAATTGAACGTATAAACTTTGCTTCCGCAAAGAATCTTTACGACTACCCGGATTTCTTAGAAATTCAAGTAAAGTCGTTTCAAGAATTTTTCCAATTAGAAACAAATCCTGAGAACAGACAAACAGAGGGTCTTTATCGTGTATTTAGTGAGAATTTCCCTATTACCGATTCCCGAAATCAGTTTGTACTTGAGTTCTTAGACTATTTTATAGATCCTCCACGATATTCTATACAAGAGTGTATCGATAGAGGTTTAACTTATAGTGTACCGTTAAAGGCTAAACTAAAGTTATATTGTACCGATCCAGAACATGAAGATTTTGAAACAATCGTTCAGGATGTATACTTAGGTACTATACCATACATGACTCCGAGAGGATCATTTGTAGTGAACGGAGCTGAGCGTGTTATCGTTTCTCAACTTCACAGATCTCCAGGTGTTTTCTTTGCTCAAAGTAGACATGCCAATGGTACTAAGTTATATTCTGCTAGAATTATTCCTTTCAGAGGTTCTTGGATAGAATTTGCTACTGATATAAACAGCGTTATGTATGCTTATATCGATAGAAAGAAAA
Organism: uncultured Flavobacteriales bacterium; assembly: GCA_913057815.1. GTDB lineage: Bacteria > Bacteroidota > Bacteroidia > Flavobacteriales_D > Sanyastnellaceae > ASP10-05a. The sequence continues at coordinate 2,883 of CAJXOV010000173.1, read as the reverse complement.
AATTACCAGTTACCACTCTTTTAAGAGCTATTGGATTCGAAAGTGATAAAGACATCCTTTCTATTTTCGACTTAGCTGATGAAGTGAAGGTATCTAAATCAGGTTTAAAGAAATGTGTAGGAAGGAAACTTGCTGCTAGAGTTCTTAAGACTTGGATAGAAGATTTCGTGGATGAAGATACTGGAGAAGTTGTATCTATTGAAAGAAACGAAGTTCTTATCGATAGAGAAACTATCATAGAAAAAGAACACATCGATTTAATCGTTGATTCTGGATCTAAAACTATTATCCTTCACAAAGAGGATATAAATGCTGCAGATTTCACTATCATATACAATACGCTTCAGAAGGATTCATCGAATTCTGAAAAAGAAGCAGTTGAGCACATCTACCGTCAGCTTAGAAATGCTGAGCCGCCAGATTTAGAAACAGCTAGAGGAGTAATCGATAAATTATTCTTCTCTGAGCAGAGATATGATTTAGGTGAAGTAGGTAGATTTAGAATTAATAAGAAATTAGGTATTGATGTTTCTTCAGATCAGAGAACTCTGACTAGAGATGACATTATTCTAATCATCAAATTCCTTATAGAGTTAGTTAACTCTAAAGCAGAAGTTGATGATATTGATCACCTTTCTAACAGAAGAGTTAGAACTGTAGGTGAGCAATTATACAATCAGTTCGCAGTAGGTTTAGCTAGAATGGCTAGAACTATAAGAGAAAGAATGAACGTTAGAGATAACGAAGTCTTTACTCCTACGGATTTGATTAATGCCAAGACACTGTCTTCAGTAATTAATAGCTTCTTCGGTACGAATCAGCTATCTCAGTTTATGGATCAAACCAATCCGTTATCAGAGGTAACTCATAAGAGAAGAATGTCTGCACTAGGACCTGGTGGTCTTTCGAGAGAAAGAGCAGGATTCGAAGTAAGAGATGTTCATTATACTCACTACGGAAGACTTTGTACTATTGAAACACCAGAAGGACCAAACATTGGATTGATTTCTTCACTTTGCGTATTCGCTAAGGTGAACAAATTAGGATTCATTGAAACTCCTTATAGAGATGTTAAAGATGGTAAAGCTGTAATGACTAATTCAGCAGTTAAGTATTTAAGTGCTGAAGATGAAGATGAGCAGGTAATAGCTCAAGCGAATGCCATTATTACTGATAAAGGTGAGTTTGAAACTGCGACAGTAAAGGCTAGATTAGAAGGTGAATTTCCAGTAGTTCCTCCTAAGGAACTTCATTTAATGGATGTAGCTCCTAATCAAATTGCTTCTGTAGCAGCATCACTTATTCCTTTCTTAGAACATGATGATGCCAACAGAGCACTGATGGGATCTAACATGATGCGTCAGGCAGTACCTTTAATGCAGCCTGAAGCTCCTATTGTAGGAACTGGACTAGAGAAATTAGTAGCCCAGGATTCTAGAGTATTGGTTAAAGCTAAAGGAGACGGAGTAGTAGAGTACGTAGACGGGAATGAAATTCACGTAAAATATAAGCGTTCTGAAGAAGACGAATTAGTAAGCTTCTCAGGTGAAATAGATGTATACCCTGTGATTAAGTTCTTAAGAACTAATCAAGGAACATGTATGAACATTAGACCTTTAGTAGTTAAAGGTCAGCGTGTAAAAGCAGGTGATATTCTTACAGAAGGATATGGAACTGATCAAGGTGATTTAGCTATCGGAAGAAACCTTCAGGTAGCATTCATGCCTTGGCAGGGATATAACTTTGAGGATGCCATCGTAATTTCTGAAGACGTAGTTAAAAACGATGTTTTCACTTCTATACATATTAAGGAGTATACATTAGAAGTTAGAGATACGAAAAGAGGAGTGGAGGAACTTACATCAGATATACCTAATGTAAGTGAGGAAGCTACTAAAGATCTAGATGAGAGTGGAATGATTAGAATAGGTGCTGAAATTAAGGAAGGCGATATTCTAATTGGAAAAATCACACCTAAAGGTGAGACTGATCCTTCTCCTGAAGAGAAACTTCTTAGAGCAATTTTCGGTGATAAAGCTGGAGATGTGAAAGATGCTTCTTTAAAAGTGAAGCCTTCTCAGAAAGGTGTAGTTATTCAGAAGAAATTGTTCTCTAGAGCTATAAAAGATAGAAAGTCTAAAGCAGCTGATAAATCTCAGTTAGAAGCATTAGATAATGAGCACATAGCGGTAGTAGGAGATTTAAGAAAAAATCTTATCGAGAAATTGATGAAGATTGTTAGTGGAAAAACTAGTCAAGGAGTTTTCAATCACTATAAAGAAGAGCAGATTAAAAAAGGAGTGAAGTTTACTCAAAAAGCGCTTCAAACTCTTGATTTCCTTACTGTGAGAACTACAGGTTGGACGAAGGATGATGGAATGAATAAATTAGTTCAAAGAACTATTCATAACTACATCTTAAAGTATAACGATCTATTAGGTGAGCATAAGAGAAAGAAATTCCAAATTTCAGTAGGAGACGAGTTACCAGCTGGTATCATTAAACTAGCTAAAGTTTATGTAGCTCAGAAAAGAAAACTGAAAGTAGGAGATAAGATGGCGGGACGTCATGGAAATAAAGGTATTGTATCTAGAATCGTAAGAAGAGAAGATATGCCTTTCCTAGAAGATGGAACTCCAGTAGATATTGTACTAAACCCACTAGGTGTACCATCACGTATGAACTTGGGTCAGATATACGAAACTGTTTTAGGTTGGGCTGGAAAGAGATTAGGATTGCATTTTGCAACGCCAATTTTCGATGGAGCTCATATCACTGAAATAGAAAAGTATTCTACTGAAGCAGGTATTACAGGAATGGGAACCACATATTTATATGATGGTGGAACCGGTGAGAGATTTGATCAACCAGCTACTGTAGGAG
>CAJXOV010000172.1 GCA_913057815.1 uncultured Flavobacteriales bacterium | reverse complement strand
TTTTATTGATTCTTTTTCTTGGGATTTTAGCCATGGTTTATTTCAGTCCATATGGTAAGAATGCAAATAATGAAATTAGACAAGTGAGAGAAAGTATAATTATGAACTCCTCATCAGAAGAAGTATTCAACTTTCTAGGAGATTCAGATAATGCAGAGGATTGGTCCGTTTTTGTTGATCATATTTCACCTCTAAATTCACATAAGGTCAAAGACGGAGAAGTTCATTCTGAACGAAGGTGTTTTGCACAAGCAGATGAAAAAGGAATGAGTTGGGATGAAAGGGTAACTGCGGTAGAGCCTCTCAAACGGAGACAGCTTCACTGTTACAATTTTAAAAACTTTTATATTTCTGCTGGAGAGCTTATAACAGAGCAGGTTTATGAGACGCTAGAAAATGGAAATTGTAAACTTACTTTTACTCTTTTTATGGCTGGTGAAGACAATTCTTTTCTGGATGAGCTAAAGTTTTATTACGCTGGATATACTATTTCGGATGTGTTTAGAAAAAATCTTGCAAACATCAAAAACCGTGTAGGTGAATAAATCCTTATCCTGAATTTAGTGATTTTTTCTCCCTGACTTAATTGATAAAAGAAATTAATGAGTTATTCAAAAACCACGTTTAAAGCAAGTTAATCCCTCTAAATTAGAGTTTCAAAGTCTATAACCTCTTATTAGTCTCGCTAAAAAGCCGTATCTTTATATTCCCTATAACTAACCTAAACCTGATTTATACTATATTCTATGAAGAATTATTCAATTCTGCTATTGTCCCTATTTATTTCAATAATTTCTACAGGTCAGAACATATTAATCTCTGAAGACTTCCTAGATGGTGTTTTACCTATTGGATGGAGTCAACAATCAAATGCATCTGATGGTGGTTGGCTTTTAGGAAATGCCAATCAACTGGAAAGTCAATATTGGGATATAGCTAATCATGGTAAGATTATAGCTACTAATGATGATGCATGTGATTGTAATAAGAGTATGGACTACTTAATTCTGTCTCCATTAGATTTATCTAATTCTTCTTCTGTGACATTGACGTTCGATAACTATTATGATGAAGGAAATTTAGATGGTGATTTTGAAAATGCTTTTATAGAATATTCGTTGGATAACGGTGTGACATGGCAAATACTAGAAGAAATATTTGGTTCTGTAGAGGGACAATGGGATACACGTAATGTTGATCTATCAAGCTTGGTAGGTAATAGCAATGTGCTTGTGGCATTTAGGTATGATGATGATGGAGGATGGCTGTTTGGTTGGGCGCTAGATAATGTGTTGGTTTTTGAACCCGAAGGATTAGATCTAGAACTATCCAATTTAACTATGGATGTTGAAGTGAACCCCAATAGTTCTCAAGTAGTTTCTGGCGTAGTAACCAATGTAGGCGCAGAAACTATTTCATCTTTTGAGCTATCGTGGCAGTCTGGAACTGATGTGTTCAACCAGACCTTCTCTAATGTTAATTTGGCTGCTTCTCAGAGTTACACTTTCCAAATGACAGATGAATTATTTATTCCTTCTTCGGGTACGTTTGAAGTAAATGTGACTATTGAGAATGTAAATGGAGGCATCTCTGATGACAATTCAGCTAATGATAATTTATCGGCTAGTATTACTGTGCTACAGTCAGGGTCCATATTAAGTGGTGGAATCGTAAGAGATTATATTTATCACCACCCAAATGATGCTCCTGAAAACTGCCCAATAGTTTTTGTATGCCATGGTTATACAGGCACTGCAGAAGGAATTATGGGTTATTCAGAGTTCAACCAAGTAGCAGATGAGTTTGGTTTTGCGGTTTGTTATCCTCAGGGAATAGAAGATTCATTTGGAAACACCTTTTTTAATGTTGATTATGATTTTCAAAACAACGAAACAGTAGATGATGTAGCTTTTTTACTTGATCTTAACACTCATTTACAATCGAATAATTCTTTAAATCCAGAAAGGGTTTACTGTACTGGTTTATCAAATGGTGGAGATTTCTGTTACAAGTTAGCGTGCGAAGCTGGTGATACATTCAGCGCAGTAGCTCCTGTAGCTGGTTTCTTTAAACAGAGTATTATAGACAATTGTACACTGCCCTATCCAGTTTCTGTATTAGAAATTCATGGAACTAATGATAACGTTACATATTATAATGGAGATCCTAATAACAATGATAATTGGGGCGCTTATCCAAGTATACCTGATGCAATAGACTTTCTTGTCATAAATCAGGATTTAACATTGCTAGAAGAGTATGATGCGCCTAATATAAATACTAATGACGGTAGCACAGTATCTATAAAAAAGTACGGACATCTTGATAATTGTCTTAAGGTGTGGCTGTATACAGTCAATGGTGGCGGTCATGACTGGCCCGGAGCATTTGGGAATATGGACATAGATTCTAGTAGAGAGATTTGGAATTTCTTTGATGAGAGTTGTGTTTCCCTGTGTGACAATGATACTGAAGCTCCTAGTTTCGAATTTACTCCCGCGAATATGATTCTGGAATGTGACAACGGATTAACTGATTTCGGCACTCCAGTAGTAACGGATAACTGCGATCCTAATCCGACATTAGTTTATTTAGATGTTGTTAATCCTGGTTTATGTGAAGGTGATTATAGTATCTCTAGAGAATACAGTGCCTCAGATGCCACAGGAAACTCTACTTCCTACACTCAGCTTATTACTTTCTTAGATAATAACGCTCCTACAATTACTAATCCACCTCTAGATGTGACTATAGATTGTATTGAAAACTTGCCAGACTATGAAACTATTACTGCCATAGACAACTGTAGCAGTATAAATTATGACTACACTCAAACTGACAATGGAAATGGGAGCTATTCATTCATTTATACTGCTACTGACGGTTGTGGAAACTCCACTTTTGTGAACCAATTAATTTCTATCCAAGACTTAGTCTCACCTGAGTTTATTACTGATGCCACGGATATCGTCTTCGATTGTGGAATGCCTGTTCCAGAGATTCCTTTTGTTGATGTAATAGATAATTGCACCGCAGCAACTACGGTATCATATTCTGAAGAAACCATTCTTGGTATGGGTAATGGATTTACTGTAGTAAGAACATGGTTAGCTGAAGATGCAAGCGGAAATCAAGCAGTATTCGTACAATCGTTAGAAAGTCTAGATAACTGTAATCCCGACCCATGTAATGCTGATTTCAACTTAAATGGTTTGATAGACATCGTAGATCTAGGAGTATTATTAGGTGATTTTGGCTGTGCTCAAGACTGTATAGCTAATTTAGATGGCATAGAAGGTGTAAATACCAGTGACGTTTCAATGTTCCTTCAGCTTTTTGGTTCTGTATGTGAATAATGTTTTTAACCGCTGAGAAAGGCTCAAATTTAGACACGATCAAAGACACTTAGACCATTAATTAAACGGAATCCTTCGTTGGTTTGAGATTTTGTTTTTTAAATGAAGCACTATGTGCTATTCTTACCTAATGGAACTTAATGAAGTAGATTTAACAATACAGGCATGCAGCATGAGAGAACAAGGAGAATCTTATGTTTCTATAGGCGAGTACTTAATAAGCACAGGAGCCAGCACAGATTTGATTTCCAGAATTATAGGCAACTTAGATAGCATGGAAAAAGATAAACTTGTTCAAAAACCAAAGCGAAATAAAAGCTCTACAACTAGCAAACTCATGGGAATCATTCTTATAATAGGCGGAGTGGTTTTAGCTTATTACATTTGGGGAAAAGGCTGGATAAGTGGTGTATCCGTACTTTTAGTGGGATTGGGATTTGCAGCATTTGGTGGTTTTTTCGACAGGCATATGACACGAAGATAAATAAACGGTCTATTTTTACATTTTACCAAGACATAAAATCTATACCTTTTTATAATGAAGAATTATTCTATTCTACTCAGCGCTCTACTCGTTTCCTTCTTATCTATAGGACAAAACATTCTTATCTCTGAAGATTTTGAAAACGGTGATTTACCCGAAGGATGGAGTCAACAAACAAACGCATCTGATGGTGGGTGGCTTTTAGGAACTGCCAATCAATTGGAAAGTCAATATTGGGAAATAGCCAATCATGGCAATATTATAGCTACCAATGATGATGAGTGTGACTGTAACAAGAGCATGGACTATTTGATTCTCTCTCCTTTGGATTTGTCAAGTTCTTCTTCTGTGGCATTGTCGTTCGACAACTATTATGATGAAGGAGATCTGGAAGGCGATTTTGAAAATGCCTTTATAGAGTACTCGTTGGATAACGGTGTGACATGGCAAATATTAGAAGAAATATTTGGTTCTGTAGAGGGTCAATGGGACACTCGGAATGTTAATCTTTCAAGTTTAGTAGGTAATGACAATGTACTGGTGGCATTTAGGTATGATGATGATGGAGGATGGCTATTTGGCTGGGGATTAGATAATGTAATGGTTTTCGAACCTGAAGGTTTAGATTTAGAGCTTTCTAACTTGACTATGGATGCTGATGTGAATCCTAATACTTCTCAAGTAGTATCTGGTATAGTGACCAATGTAGGAGCCGAAACTATTTCATCTTTTGAGATTTCATGGCAATCTGGAGATGATGAGTTTAGCCAGACGTTCTCCGATGTTAATTTGGCGTCATTTGAAACATATTCTTTCGAAATGGATGATGAATTATTTATAGCTTCTTCTGGTACTTATGATATAAATGTGACTATAGTAAATGTAAACGAAGGGATTACAGATGACAATTCAGGAAATGATAACCTATCTGCTTCTATTACTGCTTTAGATTCAGGAACATTATTCAGTGGTGGATTTATAAGAGATTATATTTACTATCATCCAAGTGATGCTCCAGAGAACTGTCCTATTGTATTTGTATGTCATGGATATACAGGCTCGGCAGAAGGGATTATGGATTATTCCGAGTTTAACGAAGTAGCAGATGAGTTTGGTTTTGCGGTTTGCTATCCTCAAGGAATAGAAGATTCATTCGGGAATACTTTCTTTAATGTAGATTATGATTTTCAGAATAATGAGACAGTTGATGATGTTGCTTTTTTATTAGAACTAAACACTCATTTACAATCGAATAATTCTTTAAACCCAGAAAGAGTTTACTGTACTGGTCTCTCAAACGGTGGAGATTTTTGTTATTTATTAGCTTGTGAAGCGGGAGATGTGTTCAGTGCTGTGGCTCCAGTAGCTGGTTTCTTTAAACAGAGTATTATAGATGAATGTACGCTTCCATACCCTGTTTCTGTTTTAGAGATTCATGGAACAAATGATAATGTTACGTATTATGACGGAGACCCTAATAACGATGATGATTGGGGCGCTTATCCGAGTATTCCTGATGCTATTGACTTTCTAGTAACAAATCAAGATTTAGAACTTCTTGAAGAGTATGATGCGCCTAATACAAATACAAATGACGGAAGTACGGTGTCTATTGAAAAGTATGGGCAACTTGATAGTTGTCTTCAAGTATGGCTATATACTGTTAATGGTGGTGGTCATGATTGGCCTGGTGCCTGGGGGAATATGGACATAGATTCTAGTAGAGAAATTTGGCATTTCTTTGATAGTTCTTGTGATAATTCTGTCTCCATCAATGAACTGTCCGCTAAGTCCAACGATAGAGTATTAGTTAAAATTACCGATGTTTTAGGAAGAGAAATAAACGCTGATTACGCAGGAATCATTATTGAATTGTATGATGATGGCT
>CAJXOV010000171.1 GCA_913057815.1 uncultured Flavobacteriales bacterium | reverse complement strand
TCTACACCTCTCTATTCGTCGGCAGCGTCAGATGTGTATAAGAGACAGACCTGATGCTGTTAATTCAATATCATCAGCTAAACATTCAGCTTCTGGAATAGTTACTAAGGTATTGATAGCAGGATTTTCCAAAACAGTGATTACACCAGAAGGCCACTTAACTATAATTTCATCAATCGTTGTATTTGTTCCTATTCCGAAATTAGCAGACAAGTTACTCATCGGAGAAAAACTTCTTCCTGATCTAATTTCTCTTATCTGAGACATACCATCATTTGTATGAACTTCAACTCTAGCTCCGATACCATCCGAGTTAGATAAAATACCTACCAAGTTAATTTTTACAAAATTATTTAAATTTCCATTATTTAAGTACAGAGTGTTTCCTTTTACAGCATCTAAAAATCCATCGTTATTTAAATCTCCAAAAGCCGCATCATCAAATCCTAGAGCTCCTCCGGTAAAAGTCCCATCTCCATTGTTATAATAAATAGGTGTATCGTGCTCTGTAATGATATCAACAAAACCATCATTATTGAAATCATGTGCATCAAGCTCCCAAGAGCCTAAATCATCAGCGTCAATTCCAGAATCATCTACATCGTTAGCACCAAAAGTACCATCTCCATTATTCCATTGTAAATTATTCTTCGCATCAAATCCACCTGAAGCGTGATTAACGGTAAATATGTCAAAATCACCATCATTATCGAAATCTTCAAATACTGTAGTCCATGATTGATTTTGATCATTTGTATTGGATTCAACACCTACTTCAGTAAATGTTCCATCTCCATTATTTCTATACATTTGATTAATTACATCTACATCTCCAGCAGATCCTCCTTGACGACATTTAGTAAGATAAAAATCTGTATCTCCATCATTATCGTAATCACACCACATATTAGCATAGTTACCAGGACCGTTATGAGTAGCAAAGGCAGAAATATCTAAAGTCATATCTCCAGAACCATCATTCCAATAAACGTGACTTTGATCAACATCATGACAAACAAATGCATCAAGATCTCCATCTACATCGATATCATGAATTGAACTTCTTTGAGAAAAGATATACTCAGTAAAAGGATCTTCTGTCCATGTTAATCCATCCGCAGAAGAATAAACGAAAGAAACTCTAGATCCATTTCCAAAGCAGAAATCTCTAAATCCATCTCCATTTAAATCTCCAGAAGCTAAACTCCATCCAGGAGGATTTTGCCAGTTATTGGCATAAAAGAAAGGTGTAAATCCAGAACCATCTGCATTTTGGTAATCGATATAGATTCCATCTCCAGTAATTCTAACTACGTCATCATAACCATCAATATCTACGTCTACCACACAGTCTTCATAAGAAGCTCCTGATGTAGTTTGAAGTAAATTACTTTGGTTAGAAAAAGTAATGTTTTGGCTGAAAGCGTTCAGCGTAAATAAGCAAGCAATAAGGGGTAGTAAATTTGTAAAAATTTGTTTCATTATTATTTTGATTTTCGGTGCAGCGCACAAGATAATCAATTCTAATGAAAATCTTGACCATATTTAAGTCAAGATTACTAACCTATCTTACTAATATTTTTAACACAGCCGAAGATTCAGGAGTAGTCATGAAATAAATCCCAGGGCTGAATAGTGGAAACATATTAGCTCCTGAACGAACATAACCAGAATGAACCAAGCTACCTGAAGAGCCGTAAACATTGATATTAGCGTTGGATTCAGCAGTAATAATTGGTTGCTGATTAACATCATAATAAACACTCCAAAAATCATCTTTCTCTATTTCAGCAACTCCAATAATCTCGTCCAAAACTAAAGACTCAGACCCAACTAATACTGGAGTTTTATCCGCACTTTCATACATATCTCTGAATAAATCTATTTCTTCAGAAGATTCTGCAAATATTTCTTCCAGCCATTTATGTGGGATGCTTTGATAGAAAGCATTTACTTCTACATTCAATTGCCCAAAATAGTTATCCAAGCCAATATTATATTCAATTCTATCTCTTCCTAAACCACTCGATTTACCCAAATAATCCGAATCTAAAGTAGCTTCTCCATAAACTAAAACTGTATCTATTACCGCATCACTATAACTAAATCCAATAGGCAATAATCTATTATCTTTTAATTGAGAAAAACCTCTATCTAAAACAGTAGTAAAATCTCCATTTACATCTCCCATTACCATTTCATAAATCTGAACCTGATCTTCAGAATCAATAATCTCGTAATGTGGTTCAACTCCATCTTCATCCAATAAAATATAATTTTCTCCAGTTTCTCCAGAACTAAATAGTGTGGCTCCTGAATCATCCGTTACTGTAAATTCTAAGAACAATCTACGAGAAGGGTAACCACTAGGGAATTTGTGCCCTGCTAAATTACTTATGGTCACTGTAAAAGAAGCTTCATTCTCATCTCGGCTTATAGTCGATAGACTAAGATTTGCGCTTTGGCTTTGAAGAGATTCTAATGTAGCAGCTATTGTTTGATCAAAATCCTCATCAGACCCTGCCAGTTCCAACTCTTCTTTATTTTCTTTCATAAGCTGAAGCATGAAAGTATTAGCACCTGCAAATTCATGCACACTAAAGTCTTGTCGAGGAGCGGTATTCAACCCTGCTATTAAAAAGATAGGAGTATCTCCTAAATTAGGCATGTGACAATTTTGACAACTTATATCCTGATCATCATATGTGCTGTTCAACCATTCATGATAGGTAGCTTGTTCCACAAAAGTGCTTCCGATAAATTCACCATCTAAATCTACAGTTTCTGTAATAAGTGTATGGCATGAGGCACATATACCTGCATCTTGAATATGCTCGGAAAACACAGGTGTGTAGCCCGTCTCCAAAACCATCGGACTAGCTAGTGGACTTATGTATTGACCATATGCAACTTTAGTAGTGTCAAATCTTAAATCTCCACTATGTGTTTCACCTAAAGATTGATCTTTCTGCTGATGACAGCTCAAACAAGAGACTCCATCTAATCCCCATGGATCTTGTACCATATCCTCTATTGAGTAGTGCTCTGCTCCTTCATGGAAGGCTGCAAAATGTCCCATAGAAGCGTGACATGAAGTACATTTATCTTCAATCTCAGCCTGATGCTGGGGAATAGTTAAAACTTCATGACTCACTTTAGCTCTCCAAAATGGATCTTTTGCGCTCATGGCCATCATGGAAGTTTTCCAATCATCGACCACATTTACATCTTCGTCATCTCCATTCGTACTCGCTATTTGGTTTACATCATAGCCATGACATTGCTCACAGTCTCCACTGGCGGCAAACAACCCATTATACCCTTCATGTAAAGTATCTGCCACTACTTTATACATAGCTACTTCCTCAGGAGTATGAAATTTCTCAGGAGAACTACCACATAAATACAGTAGACTAAAACTTAAAAAAACCAAGGGTAAAACTATCTTCTTATTCACTGAATTATGGATTTAATTATTTTGAGTTTCTAATATTATAAAACTCCAAGGTTTCATACTGAATACATTTTTCTCGTTCTCCTCCCTAATTTCTACATCTTCTTTTTGGAGAACTTTAAACGAAGATACATCCGACTTAGCTATCGAGAACTCTAATTCTTCTTCTCCTTTGTAAAATATAAATTGAACTTCATCTCCAAAATAAGTTCTGGAAATTCTAAACATATTGTCTGAAGCTTCCAGTACAGATGTAGAACCGTAAACTAATGGCATCTTAGACGACCTTAATTCCGTTAAACTAGAAAGGTTAACTTTTGTAGCTAATTGACTTTCATTTAACTCTTCAAACTTCATCATTCTGCGGTTATCAGGATCATTTCCTCCAGCCATAGCTATTTCGTCTCCATAATATACACAAGGAATTCCGGGAATAGAATGTAAAAATGCAGTCATCATTCTCATTCTTTTAAACCCTTTTTCATTGGCATTTTGAATATCTCTCGTCCACCCTGCCAACTTAGTATCTTCATCGAATTTCACAGATCCATCTGCTAAAGAAGCAAATCTAGGTTTATCTTGATTCCCTGTAATGTTGACCATTAAATGATGAGCTCCATAATAAGAAATACTTTCCTCTAACACTCTTCTTAAATTCTGAAATCCTGATTCCTCTTTAGCAAAAGCATCCAATGACGCATCATATAAATTAAAATCAAACTGAGCATCCAATTGACCGCTTTCTACATAACTACTCACCAATTCAGGACTCCCATAAGTTTCTCCTACTTGGTAAATGGGTCTTCCTGTTTTTTCTACAATCTCCGTTTTAACTTTTGTAGTAAGTGTGCGCCAAAACTCCTCTGGTATGTGCTTCGTGGCATCATGTCTAAATCCATCTAACTCATAGTTTTGTAACCAATATAAAGCGGTATCAGTCATAGGAGCTATCACTTCTGGTTTTCTTAAATCCAATGTGGCCAAATGAGTATCGAACCAAGTAGTAAGCCTGTGCTCATCCCACTTCTCTGTATTCATAGTACCATCAGGCAGATATAAATCAGTAGCCCACTCAGGATGGTCTTGATAAACGGGATGTTCTATATGAACGTGGTTTGCTACATAATCTAGAAGTACGTTCATGTCTTCAGAATGTGCTTGGTTGATTAAAGATTTGAATGCTTCTTTATCTCCAAGTCTATAGTCAATTTCTTTGCTACGCACTGGCCAATAACCGTGGTAACCGCTAAACATACTAGTTACTCCTTTGTTCCAAAAACCATATGCCGAATCTGGATTAGTCGTAATCGGTGAAAGCCAAAGTGTATTTATTCCTAATTCTTCAAAATACCCTTCATTAATCCTACTAGTTATTCCTTGAATATCTCCACCCAAATTGTTAGCTATAGGAAGGATTCTACTATCTTCAATAGGATGATTATTGGAATCTTCGGCATCATAAAAACGGTCTATCATAGCAAAGTACATAATAGCCTTATGCATATCTGAACGTGGCAGATCATCTGGAGACATGACTAGTTTACCTTGATGAAGAGGAATCAAAACCTCATTGGTAACTTGTCCATTAGCTTGTGCTATCACACGAATTAAGCTTTCCTTATTATTTTCTATATCCTCAGGAAGTTCTATTTCTATATGATTCTCATGAATCTTTAATTCCAGCTTTTGATTATTTAGCGTAGCAATAGCGCTTTCAGCGGGAATGTCCGTTTTACAAATGAGCTTTCCTTTTTCGAAACTAGAACCGGACAGTTGATTAACAACCAGCTTTTCTCCTACCTGAAGTAAGTTATTTGAACCTCCCATTCCATTTGGAACAGAGTTCGAATTAGCCGGATCTGAAATTTCAGCACCATCAGCTATAAGCTTATATTCATAAACCCCTTTGTTCATCACCTGTGTATACACCCAATTTTCTCCTTCTTTTTCAAATGAAGACTCCGATGGGTTCCAGCTATTAAAAGTTCCTTTTACTTGCAGTTTTTCTGCAGAAATATCTTTTTGAGGAATAACAATCTGAGCGCTCATTTTATTAGAGGCTATTATAGGTATGTGATAAATCGACTTATTCGTTTGAATTTCTAATAAATCTAAAGTTTCATTCAGACTTCCAAAAACCGTAAGGAGATAATTAGAAGTATCTATTTCACTTTTTAGTCCTGAAACATTAGCCGAAACAATTTCTTCAGGATGAATAAAATAATCTGTTAGATGTATTTCTGTCTGACCCAAGTTAAAATGAATTGGACTAGCTCTGTCTCTTA
>CAJXOV010000170.1 GCA_913057815.1 uncultured Flavobacteriales bacterium | reverse complement strand
TCTTTATAGAGAGTGATTTTGCCTTTTCCGGTGCCTACATAACCATAATCAGCATCAGCCATTTCTCCCGGACCATTTACTATACAGCCCATAATTCCAATTTTAATTCCTTTCAGATGGTCTGTTCTTACACGAATTTTAGCCGTAGTTTCTTGCAAATCAAATAGGGTTCTTCCGCAACTAGGACAGGAGATGTATTCTGTTTTAGAAATTCTAGTTCTGGTAGCTTGAAGAATTCCGAATGCAGTTCTATTCAGGTTTTCAGCAGGTTGGTCTGGCGCTGTAATCATAATCCCATCGCCTAATCCATCTAGTAAAAGTGCTCCATTGTCAGCAGCAGCATGCAATTGGAAAGTGCTTTCATCCAATCCAGAATAACTAAACCAGTTAATCACAGGGGTGAATACCTCCTCATTGATCAAAGAGAAATGTGCAGCTCTCAATTCTGCCATTCCGTGTTCGTTTTCAGTCTTCAGAATTAAAATTGTCTTGTCATTTTGGCGTAGCAAATTTAAAAACGACCTATCCAAATCGGCATAACCCGCTGTGACAAAATGAGTGTTTTTTAGGTCAGTGGAATTCTTGTATTGTAAAGCAGTCAAAAGAGGGAAATGCCGATCTTTCTGCTCCCAGTTCTCCAAATCTTGGAGGATTCCGAATGTTCCAGGGATTTCAAAATCAATGGAGTTTTTTCCTATGTACGCATAATCTGAAGCCATATCTGTTAGGCTCCATTTGTCGAGGGGGACTGAATAATGCAGTCCAAAACTGAATAGTGAAGCTGCAGAAATATTCTGTCTGTGGCTCAAGTCATGAATAACTCTAGGCACTTCATGATCACCTATGTTTTTTATCTGTGATGTTTTTCTTCTCGAATAAGAAAAAGGATCTATTGGATAAAGCTGGGGTTTAATCTCCGTCCCTTTTCGGTTTTTGTATCTGTCAGCCAATGCCGTAGCCACTGGGATTTCAAATTCTGGTTCTTCTGTCAGTGATACTCGAATAGTATCGCCTATTCCATCTTCTAACAATGCACCTATCCCCACGGCAGACTTTATTCTTCCGTCTTCACCTTCTCCAGCTTCGGTTACGCCTAAATGTAATGGATAGCTCCTGCCGGTTTCCATCATTTCGTGCATTAGCATTCTATAAGCCTGCACCATCACTTGAGTGTTACTGGCTTTCATAGAAATAATCACATCGAAATAATCTAAGTCTTCACATATTCTAATGAACTCGAGTGCTGACTCCACCATTCCTTTCGGTGTGTCTCCATAATGAGAAAGAATTCTATCCGATAAGGAGCCATGGTTAGTTCCTATTCTAATGGCTACTTTATTCGCTTTGCAAAGCACAACTAATGGAGTAAACTTCTCTCTAATTCTCTCCAATTCAGCGTCATAAGCTTCTGTGGTGTATTCTAGTTCTTCGAATTTCTTCTTGTCTGCGTAATTTCCAGGATTTACTCTCACTTTTTCTACTATTCCTGCTGCTACTTCAGCTGCGTTAGGCGTAAAATGAATGTCAGCTACTAGTGGAGTTTCGTACCCTTTTTCTTTTAAGGCTTGTTTGATAGGTTCTAAGTTAAAGGCATCTTTTTTAGAAGGGGCGGTAATTCTAACCAGCTCACATCCAGCATCTATCATACGAATACTCTGAGCTACGGTGCCTTCAGTATCCATAGTATCAGTAGTAGTCATAGACTGAATTCTGATAGGATTGGATCCGCCAAAACCTATTTTTCCAACGAATACCTCACGGGTTAGAAACCTTTCATACTTAAAAAGAGATGGAGCATATTTTTTACCGTCTGACATACACACAAATTAACGATGATTATAAATGAAAACTATAACTAAAGGGTGTTAATTTTCTGTAGTATGAAACGTAATTTCTATTCTTCTATTGGCTTCACTTTCTGCTTGAGTGGCAGGTCTTGGGAATAATAACTCTTCGCCTCCTTTACCCACAGCTTCTATTCGCTCAGTGCTCACTCCTTTTTCTATCAAGAATAGTTTGATAGCGTCAGCTCTAGCCAGAGATAGTTCGTAGATATCTTGAAAATTAGTTTCTTTTCTGAGTTGTCGAGAACTGTTTTTTCCTCCATTCACATGGCCAGTAATAGTGATAGTATATGAATCGTCTGAAAGTAAAAATTCGGCCAATTGATCTAATTCAGGTTCAGCACTTTTGTAGTATCGATCACTATTTCCATAGAAAAGAATGTCATTCAACCGAACTACTTCTTTTTCTAAAGTAGTCACCTTATTCTGAAACTTATTGTTTTCTAGTGGCTCTATGATGTCTTCCTTTTTCTCGAATTCTGGTAGTTCTTCAATTTCTATTTCTGCCACAGAAAATTCTTCCGGAAATAATTCCTTACATCGCTCTAGAGAAACAGCTCTTTCTTTTTCCTTGAGAAACAGGGTTAGTTTGACACACCTGTTCATCCGAGAATTACAATCGTATGCAGGTTGATTTTCTCCTATGCTTACTGATTTAAATTCAGTATTTGAAAGATGGTTGGTAGATATAAAGTCTTGTACAGATTGGATTCTTTTTTCTGCTAAAATTTGATTGTATGCGATGCTCCCAGAGTTATCAGTAAATCCAATAAGGGAAACAGATTCAGGATAGTAATTGGCCTCCCATGGAAATAGAGTATTAATAATTTCTTCTGCAGATTCAGACAAGCTAGACTGATTGAAATCAAAAAACACGGACGCTTCTATTCTTTTGGTAGATAACTCCTGTGCTAAGGAGTTAAATCCAATGAATGAAGTGAAGAAAAGGAGGGTGGCATTTTTTAAAAATGCAGACATCATAAACTGTTATTAACTCAGGCTAAAGTTAGTTTATAATCTGTAAAACAGGTAGTCGTTAGCTGATAAAGATTTTCTTTCCTAGGAATTTAGGCTTGGTCCGTAGGATATATAAGTCTAGAACTGTTTTTACTCTAGCCAGCTTTTCTCTTACTTGAGTTTTAAACCCATAGCTTTTCCCGACTGATTTGGCGTTAAAAGCTATGGCTTTTATGTCTTTTTGATCAGCTATGAAAAGGGCTCTTTCGTTATGGAAAGGCTGTGATATAATGATAAAGTCGTCTTCTTGAAATACTTCTTTAGCCCTTACAACAGAATCTAAAGTTCTAAAACCTGCATAGTCTAGGAATATCTTTTCTGATGGAATTCCCATTTTAATTAAGTCTTCTTTGAACATGTTAGGTTCGTCATAATGTATGGTAGAATTATCTCCGCTAACGAGCACATACTTTATTTTTTCGCTTTATACAGATCCCTAGCAGCATTTAATCTGTATTGATAATACTGATTAATATTTCCTGATCTGACATATTTCGAGGTGCCTAAAACAAGTCCAACTTTAGCTGATGGAATGGAGTCAATTGAGTGGAAACAGTTTTTGGCTTGTTGAGAAATTGATAAATCCGAGAGGTAGATTAGGCCTATAGTAGAGAGGCTTAGAATTATCAGAATCTTCGGAAGTCTTTGTTTTAGTTTGAACTTTTTCATTGGCAGGAAAGTTATCTGATTCGTTTTATAAACTGAACAAACCACTTAAATATTTTGATTTAAGTGGTTAGCGGTTAATCTTTGCACCGCAAAACAAACATCAGATAAAATGGTTAGTGAGTACAAAGCGCTAGTAGTTTCAGAAAAAGAGAATGGTACATTTGAACAAAGAGTGAAAACCGTTCCTTTTAGTTTTCTTCCTGAAAATGAAGTAGTAATAAAAGTTCAATACGCTGGTCTAAATTATAAAGATGCCTTATCGGCTAGTGGGCATAAAGGAATAACTAGGAATTACCCTCATACACCTGGAGTGGATGCTGCAGGAACTGTTGTTTCCGATTCAACGGGAAAATTCTCAGAAGGAGATGAGGTAATATGCACTAGCTATGATTTAGGAATGAATACTCCTGGAGGATGTGCAGAATACATTTCAGTTCCTTCTGCATGGGTAGTTCCTCTGCCTGCAGGTATTACTTTAAGAGATAGCATGGTGATGGGGACAGCTGCTTATACTGCCGGTTTAGCTTTGTTTAAAATGGAGTTGTCTGGTCAAACTCCAGAAATGGGAGAAGTAGTAGTTACTGGTGCTACTGGAGGAGTAGGGTCTATGGCCGTGGCCATTTTAGCTAAAGCAGGGTATAATGTAGTGGCTTCTACTGGAAAGAAGGATAAGATTTTTTATCTTTTAGAAATTGGCGCCAAGCGCTGCATAGGAAGAGAAGAAGTAGTTGATAAGAGTGATAGACCTTTGTTAAAATCTCAATGGGCAGGAGCTATCGATAATGTAGGTGGGAACACCTTAGCTACTCTATTAAAATCATGCGGAAGAAATGGCAATGTGGCGTCTATCGGTTTGGTTGACTCAGCAGAACTAACTACCACTGTTTATCCTTTTATTTTAAACGGTGTAAATCTTCTAGGAATAGACTCAGCACAGACTCCAGCAAAAATAAGACATAGCATATGGCAGAAACTAGCTACCGACTGGAAGTTGGATAATATTAAAGATATGCAAACAATAGTTAGTTTGAATGATGCGTCACATTACTTGAATAAAATATTAAAAGGAAAAGCCATCGGTAGGGTTGTAGTGGACATTAATAAGTAGGGTTGGGCTGGGGTGTAGGATTTTTCTTACAGTTTTCTTAGTCCTGTCATGAATGTATAAGCTAGGAACTTGAATTAATTTTATTTTCTAGTAAAAACACAAAGAACAGTCCATGATGGAATCAGCTACACCTACACTAAGAGACGAAAATTATTTACATGCATTAAGTCATGATTTAAGAGAGCCTGCCAGAATGATTAGTCAGCTTTTAAAGTTGGTAAAAGTTAAATCTGAAAGACATCTGGATGATGATAGCACGGAATATTTGAATTATGCTATAGATGCCTCTGATAAAATGGACGACATGATTAAGTCATTGTCAGAATTGAATAAAGCCAAGCTTTACCAAGAAGAAGATACTTCTTTTAAGACTTCAGAGATTTTTGATAGAGTGAGCTATAGACATAGAGACGAGTTGAAGTTTTTAAATACTGCGGTGCAATATTCTGTAGATGAAGAGTGCTCAGGAAAAGCAGAATTGGTAGAGTTGATTCTTAATGAGTTAGTGTTGAATAGCCTGAAACACGCGAAGCCAGAAAATGGATTGGAGGTAAAAGTTGATGTAAAACAGGAGAAGAGTGGAATCTCTGTAACTGTTGAAGATAACGGGCAGAACCTTCCTGATTTTTGGCTGAAAAAAGCTTTCGATCCTTTTAAAAAGGCTAATAAAAAGACTCTGAATTCGGGCATCGGATTAACCAAACTAAAAATTTTAGTAGAAAAATTTGGGGGTAAAATTTCAATGGTTAAGACAAAAGGAAAAAATACTTGTGTATATTGTACACTGAGCTGAAACTAACTACAGATTGAAAGAGACAACCAAAATATTAGTAATAGAAGATAGTATACAGGATTATCTTATTCTCAAAGAGTATGTCAGCCGAATAGATAGCTTTATTCCTGAACTTACTCATTGCGAGGGTCTTTCTGAGGCTGAAAGTATCTTAGCTTCTACTAAGTTTGACCTGATTTTCTTAGACCTTTTTCTTTCCGATACTTTCGGTAGAGATTCCTTTTTAAAGCTAAAACAATTAGAGAAAGACACCCCTATTGTTGTTCTTTCAGGTCTCAGAGATAAAAGTATAGCATTAGAAATAGTCCAATTAGGGGCACAAGAATATAT
>CAJXOV010000169.1 GCA_913057815.1 uncultured Flavobacteriales bacterium | reverse complement strand
GCTCGGAGATGTGTATAAGAGACAGCTATTACTCTTTCGGTGTAAATATTCTTTCCGTTCTCAATAGATATGAAGTAAACTCCTGTCTCTAGAATTGAACTATCAATTTGAATATTATTATTTCCTTCGTTGGTGTTAGACTTAAAGTTGCTAATTACTTGTCCTAATTGATTAGTAACAGAAACTCTTGAAATAAATTCACCTTCAGAGTTGAAGTTCACTGTAACTATACCATCACCTTCTACTGGGTTAGGATATACAGCTAATTCTGAAATTCCGTAATTGTTGAACTCCTGGATTCCACCTTCGTTAGAATCTGATCCTTCTAAACTATCACAGTCTACTACTTCAAAATCTAAACCTTCTAACTCTAAAAGCTCTAGCATTTCCTCAGGAATAGAAATAACGATAGACTCTCCTTGATCTGAAATTTCTACACATATGCTGGTACCGAAGTCAAAATCTTCGATATCTCCAAAATCCCAGTCACCGAAATCTTCATCATCCCAATCTCCTAAATAATCTTCGTAGTCAAAAACTCCATCACAGTCTACAATAGTATACTCAGTACCTTCAGAATCTAAATCAGACAACATCTCTTCCAACATCGGAATTACACATACTTGCCCTTCATAAGTAACTTCTACACAGATAAAATCTTCAGTTGTGAAATCACCAAAGTCATCTCCATAATCTCCTTCGTTATCCCAATCACCGAAATCAAAGTCTTCATCCCAATCGAAATCTTCATCCCAGTCTCCGAAATCATTGTCCCAATCACCGAAGTCATCACCGTAATTGTCGTCATAATCTCCTAAACCGTCACAGTCAACCACTGAATACTCTAATCCTTCAGCATCTAAATCAGCTAACATTTCTTCAATTACAGGAATTATACAAGTCTCTCCTTCAACAGTAAGTTCCACACAAATGAAATCCTCGTAGTCATAATCAATGTCCCAATCTCCGAAATCTTCATCGTAGTCATAATCTTCATCCCAGTCGAAATCTTCATCCCAATCACCGAAATCATCTCCGAAGTTGCCATCATAATCTCCTAAACCATCACAGTCTACTACTGAGTATTCTAATCCTTCAGCATCTAAATCAGCTAGCATTTCTTCTACTACTGGAATAATACAAACCTCTCCTTCAAGTGTAAGTTCCACACAGATAAAATCTTCGAAATCGTAATCAACATCCCAATCTCCGAAATCTTCATCGTAGTCATAATCTTCGTCCCAGTCGAAATCATCTTCCCAGTCACCTAGATCATTTTCATAATCTATTAAACCTTCACAGTCAACTACTGTATATTCTAAACCTTCAGAATCTAGATCAGCTAACATTTCTTCCATAACAGGAATAATGCATGTTTCTCCTTCTACCGTTACTTCTACGCAAATGAATTCGTCAAAAGAAAAGTCATCGAAGTCACCAAAATCTCCATCGAAATCATCTCCGAAATCACCATCGAAGTCGTCTTCCCAATCATCACCAAAGTCATTTCCCCAATCGTCTCCAAAATCAAGATCATCTGGACAATCAGTTATAGCATATTCAAGACCGGAGTCAGCTAATTGATCTACTTCCTCAGCGGACATTGGAAGGATTATTGATTCTCCATCAAAGGAGAGTTCTACACAAACCAGATCGGTTTGTCCGTAGCCTCCTAGCGCAACTAACACCAGAAAAGCAGTTAAAATATTTCTAAATTTTTTCATGAATTATGATTTTAAGTTATCTGACCTAATCACGAA
Source organism: uncultured Flavobacteriales bacterium (assembly GCA_913057815.1). Lineage (GTDB taxonomy): Bacteria > Bacteroidota > Bacteroidia > Flavobacteriales_D > Sanyastnellaceae > ASP10-05a. The sequence continues at coordinate 4,006 of CAJXOV010000169.1, read as the reverse complement.
AAAAAAATATACTTACTTGGGTAGAGAGAAATTTAAATAGTTATCTTTTTAATAAAGAGTAGATTAACGGTGAGTCTATTTGGCGAATACTAATTGATCAATTCTAATATCCTTATCAGTAGCATCTGTGATATCCTCTTTAGAAGTGAAAAAATTCACACCAATTTTCTCAACATCAGCTTTACAATCAGCTAAAAATCTGTCATAAAATCCTTTGCCATAACCTACACGGTTCCCGTTACCATCAGCATAAAGAAGTGGAACTACTACTATGTCGATATTCCTTGATGATATTTCCTTTCCATTTACAGGTTCTGGAATTCCCCAGTCATTTTCCTTTAATTCTGTTTCATGATTAAGCAGAACTGTTTTCATAGTATGGTTTTCAAAATCAGAAACAGAAGTACATACAGTGATGTTTTCAGCGTAGCAATGGTTTATGAACTCCCAAAGATCAACTTCCTTCAATCTTTTGATTGGAAGAAAAACATGAACTGTTTTATCTGCTAATTCTAGGTCTATAAGTTGTTTGCAAATAGAGAGTGAAGCCAAACCGACTAATTCTTCTGAAATTAAGTTCCTTATGTCTTTATATTTTTTTCGGGCTTCATTTTTTGTCATGGTCTGACAATTTTACAATGAAAACGGACATTGCAACGCATAAAAGGCAAATAAATAGGCAATTTGTCAGACTATGCTCCGTGGCATTTTAATTGACTAAAGCTTTTTCAGTTTTAAACAGAACAATATTATATCAACATGATAAAAGAAGGTAACATTAATGTATCAACGGAAAACATCTTTCCGATTATCAAACAATTCCTTTACTCTGACCACGAGATATTCTTAAGAGAATTAGTCTCTAATGCGGTAGATGCTACACAGAAGATGAAAACTCTGAGTATGCTAGGAGAGATGAAAGCAGATCTAGACAAGCTTAAAGTAGAAGTGATTTTAGATAAAGATGCTAAAACTCTTACTATTAGAGATAATGGTATCGGTATGGATGCTGATGAAGTAGATAAATACATCAATCAAATAGCATTCTCTGGAGCAGAAGAGTTCGTGAATAAGTACAAAGACGAAGATGCTAAGAACTCTATTATCGGACATTTCGGTTTAGGATTCTATTCAGCATTTATGGTAGCTAAGGAAGTAGAAATTATTTCTAAAAGCCAAAAACCTAATAGTACTCCAGTAAGATGGGTATGTGATGGTTCTCCTAATTTTACTATGGAGGAAACTACTAAGAAGACTAAAGGAACAGACATAGTGCTTCACATAGCTGATGATTCATTAGAGTTTTTAGAAAACCAAAGAATTTCAGGGATCTTAACTAAGTACTGTAAATTCTTACCAGTTCCAGTAAAGTTTGGAACTCAAACGAATCAGATTGATGACCCATCAGGAGAAAAAGGAGAGGACGATAAAGTAAAGCAGATTTCTGAAGAGGTAGATAACATTATCAATAATCCTACTCCAGCTTGGACTAAAGCTCCAGCTGATCTTTCTAATGAAGATTACACTTCATTTTACAGAGAACTTTACCCAATGGAATTTGAAGATCCATTGTTTCAGATTCACCTAAATGTAGATTACCCGTTTAACTTAACTGGAATTCTGTATTTCCCGAAACTTAAGAATAACGTAGAGGTTCAGAAGAACAAGATTAACCTTTACAGTAATCAGGTATTTATTACTGATAATGTAGAAAACATAGTTCCTGAATTTCTTACACTTCTTCATGGAGTTATAGATTCTCCAGATATTCCATTAAACGTTTCTAGGTCTTACTTACAGGCAGACGGAAATGTAAAGAAAATATCTTCTCACATTACTAAAAAAGTAGCTGACAAGTTGGCTTCTATGTTTAAGAATGACAGAAAAGATTTCGAAGAAAAATGGGATGATGTAAAAGTATTCATTGAGTACGGAATGTTAACTGACGATAAGTTTTATGACAAAGCAGAAAAATTTGCGATGTACAAAACTACTTCAGGTGGATACCACACTTTCGAAGAATACTTCGAGAAAGTAAAAGAAACTCAAAAGAACAAAGACGGAAAAACTATTCTTCTTTATACTACAGACCCTAAAGAGCAACATTCATTCGTGAAGAGAGCTACAGATAAAGGATATGAAGTATTAGATTTTGAAGGGCCGTTAGTTAGTCACTTAATGAGTAAGCTTGAAAGCAAGCATACTGATGTACAGTTTTCTAGAGTAGATGCTGATACTATTGATAAGCTTATACAGAAAGATGAGGAGCAGCCTTCTTTACTTTCTGCAGAGCAGATAGAATCTTTAAAGCCTATGATAGAAGGAGAGGTGGATAAAGGAAAGTTAGTAGTTCAGATAGAAAGCATGTCAGCTTCAGATTCTCCTATGATTATAACTCAAAGCGAGTTTATGAGAAGAATGAAAGAACAGCAAATGACCGGAGGCGGTGGTGGAATGCAAATGTTCGGAGCTATGCCTGATACGTATAACTTGGTAGTAAATGGTAACCATCCTTTGGTAGGAAGAATTCTAGATGAAAAAGATGATTCTACACGTTCAGCTTTAATTAAGCAGACAGTAGATTTGGCTCTTTTGGCTCAGGGATTACTTAAGGGAGAGGACCTTACAGACTTTGTTTCTAGGTCTGTAGAAATGATAAAATAGGCATAAAGTAAAAAATAGATATATTTAAGGCGTTGCAATGAGGTTGAATCCTTTATTGCAACGCTTTTATTTTTAAAAACCAACAATGAAAAAATTTCTTCCGCTACTAGGCCTTGCAGGCGTAGTTCTTCTCTTCTTTTTAATCTTTTACCTCTGGGGAGGAAGTATCTATGATGGAGCAGTAGTTCGACAAGAAACTGTAGATCAGGAATGGGCAGATGTACAGGCCCAGTATCAGCGAAGAGCCGATCTTATTCCTCAGTTAGTAGCTACTGTAAAAGGAGCCGCTGAGAATGAAAAAGAAATTCTGATAAGAGTAACAGAAGCCAGAGCAGGAATAGTTCCAGGAAGCTATTCTCCTGAGCAGTTTACCGATAAAATTTCAGAAGGAATTCAACAAGCAGAAACACCAACTCAGATAGTTCCGATCATAGGAACTATGAGAAGAGGTAGAAACTTTTTAATGGAGAATTATCCAGAGATAAAATCTACTGAAAACTTTAAAATGCTTCAAACTCAGCTAGAAGGAACTGAGAATAGAGTGGCTATATCTAGAGAGAATTACAATGCTTCTGTGAAAGACTATAATTCTCATGTACGAGGATTTTTCCGATCTAAAGCATTAGGAATGCTGGCTGATGATGGAGAGTTTGCTAAACGAGAGCCATTCACAGCTGATCCTGAGGTTAAAGATGCACCAGATGTAAATTTCGCAGACTAAATGAGCGCTAGAGATTTCTTTACTGAAGAAGAACGAGAGGAAATAGAAAACGCTATAAACGAAGCTGAAAAAGTTACTTCAGGAGAAATTCGTGTGCATTTAGAAAATACGTGTGATGAAAAGATTTTGGATCATACGGCTTGGATTTTTGAGGAGTTAGAAATGCACAAAACTGAGCGTAGAAATGGAGTATTGATCTATATGGCTGTTGAGGATAAGACTTTTGCTATCATAGGAGATGCCGGCATAAATCAGAAAGTTCCCAAAGGTTTTTGGAAGAATACGAAAGATGAAATGCGAGCAGCTTTTAAAGAAGAGAAATTTAAGGAAGGCCTCATAGAAGCTATTCTTTCCATCGGCACTGATTTAAAGGCACATTTTCCTATTCAAGAAGATGATACCAATGAACTACCTAACACTATATCTTACGGAGATGACAAGAAGACTTAGTTCATTATTCAGAGCTCTAGTTTTGATTTCCTTTTTAGGGCTTGGTTTTTCACTAAGCGCTCAAGAAGAAGGATGTATTCCCGAAAAACCATCAGCATCTACTCCAGCATCTAAAGCGTATGTCTGTCTCTTATACACATCTCCGAGCCCACGAGACCTCTCTACATCTCG
>CAJXOV010000168.1 GCA_913057815.1 uncultured Flavobacteriales bacterium | reverse complement strand
CGAGATGTAGAGAGGTCTCGTGGGCTCGGAGATGTGTATAAGAGACAGGCCTATCTGAGGCTTCGGCTATTAAATCATACGATTTAATAATCCTTTTTTGATTTTCTACATCAGCATATTGACTGAAGTATCCAAAGTTACTTCTTAACTCGTTTTGATAATTATAAGTCTCATCACTCTTTAGTAAAATCTCCGATTTGGCTCCGTAGATATCAGCTAATCTTTCTGTATATAGGAATCCGGCTCCGTATGCAAATAGCGGCAGAAGAATGAGTATTAGCCAGTTTTTTTTAAGAAACTTAAAAGCTGGCCTAAGGTCTTCAATTGTTATAATACTCCCTGAATTATTCATGAACTAGTTAGCGGATTCATGTGCAAATATAGGAGTCTAAACAAACCTCAGATATTTTTGTTTAAAAGATTACCAATAACCATTAAGTAGCGTGTATTTCATGTAGTATTTTTGAGTAGTATTTTAGTTACGTATATAGATTATGAGAAAATTATTTTTGACTTTTAGCTTATCTCTTCTCGTTTTATCTTGTTTTAGTCAAACGGATCCCTTTCCTGATGATGCACCTTGTGGCCCTCCATTTGGAGATCCTTGTCCTATACCTATTGATGGAGGAGTGGGATTTTTAATAGCTGCTGGACTTGTGTATGGAGGAAAGAAAGCGAATGACTTAAAGAAAAAGGATTAATTTTTGTGGCCTCGTCTGGTAAGAAGTTTCTGGTTCCTTTTTTATTATCACTTCTAGTTTGGTATGGGGTTTATGATTTAGTCATTAAACCTAGCTATTTGTATGATGCATTGGTCATTCAGGGTATTGCTACTCACGCTCATCTAATCTTATCCCTCTTAGGGTATGACGTTTTAATTTCTGATGTTTTGTATAGCGGTTATCTCAATCATATTGCTGTTCTTGGGAGTGACGGAGTGGTTATTGGTCCAGGATGTGATGGGTTGGTGATTATGGCTTTATTCTTTTTGTTTATACTGTTTATGCCAGGGAAAATTTCAAATAAGCTATGGTTCATCCCTTTAGGATTGTTAGGTATCCATCTTTTTAATGTGTTAAGAGTGGTCTGTTTGGCTCTTTTGATGAAGTTTCACCCAGAGTGGTTAGATTTTAACCATGACTATACATTTACAGTTTTGATGTATTCGTTTGTTTTTCTTCTTTGGGTGGTTTGGGTGAAATTTTATGCTAAAGTTTGATCATGTTAACTAAGAAGATTTTTTTTTCTGTTTTACTGGTGTTCGTTTGGTTAGGGTTTGGAATGCTTCAGGATGCTCTTAAGATTGATGTCAATTATCTTCTGGATAAGTCTTCAGTGATTAGTGGTTATTCTAATCTTGATGTAAAAGAGCGGCAGCTTCAGATAGAAAGCTTGAGCGGAAAGAACGATTACAATTATTATAAGAGCCACAGAAATTTTGATTTTTTCTTCTTCCTTAGTCAGAGGGAGCTTAATGTTCTCAAATGGATTGCAACGCCATTTTATATGCTCATCCATTTTTTATTTGGAATTTTGTTGTTCCGTATTAATGGGGTTAAGTTAGGGCGGGTGTTAGTGTTGATTTATGTTTCTGGGTTTTCAGCCTCGCTGCTTACATATGCCTTCGGTGTAGGGGTGGGTATAGATATGTATGCTTTGTCTAGAAGAGTAGTTGGTTTTTTGCAATCCATCCTTCCTACGTTATTCGTTGTTTTATATTACTTAATTGAAAAAAAGAATGGCCACATTAAAGAATAATGATTTTCATCCCACATCAAAAGTTTGGGTTTTTCAGTCAGATTGTGCGATACTTGAAAATGATAGACTTCATTCGGAATTAAAAAACTTTACTAGGAATTGGAAAACTCATGGAAAAGATGTCGAATCAGTTTTTGAAATTATTGAAGATAGGTTCTTAGTAGTCATGGTTAATGAGTCTCATAATCAGGTTAGTGGGTGTTCTATTGATGATTTAATGGATTGCGTTGCAAATATTGAGGCCAAGCTTTCGATTAGTTTGCGGGATAGAGCTGGTTTTTATGTGTTGTCGGAGAACATACCTATATATGTATTGTTGGACGAATATTCTAAATTGGCTCATGAAGGTGTTATAAATATCGACCTGTCCTTTTATGACGCCACTATTTTTAATAAAGCAGATTTTAATTCTAGATGGATAGCGCCTCTCAAGTCTTCCTGGGTAGAGTTGAGGTATGGTTAGTTTAGATTAATGACGAATCTTGAAAAAAAAAGTTTCTAGTTTATTGTGTTTAAGTGTCATTATTTATTATCTTGGTCTCCGCTATCTATAGCTTTAGGATTAATTTACTCACCTTCCACTCTCTTAACCTGAGATAAATTAGCCCGTTATAGATATTTTTAAGAACTAACTTATTCTTGTATGACCTTGAAAAACAAGAGCTTAAAGAAAGAACAATCTTCTGGATTTTACATGAGCACTAGTGAACAGCTGGTGTTGTCTGCGTTAGGAACAATTCAATTAAATAACATATATAATAATTATTAACCAAAACCAATTCAAATGAAGAAAATGTACAAAAATTTGATTTTACTCTGCTGTATGACTGTGTTCAGTCTAGGTGGAGTTTTTGCGCAAGCTAATGACTTGTGTGCTAATGCAGAGGCATTAGTACTTGATGCTGCTGGAATTCCAGGAGATAATACTGGTGGAACTTCTACGGCCGATGCTTTCGGTTCTGCTGGAGCGCCTGAAGTATGGTATGAATTTAACAATGCTACTGCAGTTAATGTAACTTTTGAAACTGTAGCAGGAACTATGACAGATTCACAAATAGCTCTTTATGATGCTTGTGGTGGTCTTCTTATTTTAGGAGATGATGACGGTGGAGCTGGAAACATGTCTTTAATCAGTGATTTTTGTGCTGAAGCTGGAGTTTCTTATTTCTTAGAAGTTCAGGGTTGGAACGGAGCTGTAGGAGATTTTACTCTTTCTGCTGTTACAGGTGTAGCTGCTACTGTTTGTGATGATGTAAACGCTGCTAACTTCGTAGTTGCTAATTCATGTGATATTGTAGATAACCTTACTTGTACTTATACATGTATCGATCCTACTGCTGCTAACTTTGACGGTTTAGGTGTTGCTGATTGTGCAGGTGTAGTTGCTGGAATTGATTTTTCTTGTTGTATTTATGCTCCAGGAAATGATTTATGTGTTAATGCTACTGTAATAGGTACTGCTGGAGCTGCTTTAACAGGCACTAACGAAGGGTCTACTGCTACTGCCGATGGTTTCGGTTCTGCTGGAGCACCTGAAGTATGGTATACATTCGTTGGAAATGGTAACCCAGTTACTGTTGAAACTTTCGAAGGTGGAACTATGACTGATTCTCAAATAGCTATTTATGATGCTTGTGGAGGACTAGTTGTTGCATCTGATGATGACGGTGGTGATGGAGCTATGTCTCTAATTACTGGATTCTGTGCTGAAGCTGCAGTTTCTTACTTTGTAGAAGTACAAGGATGGAACGGTCAAGTAGGTACATTTGATATCTCTGTACTTGATGAAGGTGTGAGTGAGTACTGTGACGATATTACAGCTACTAACTATACTGATCCTGTAACTGTAGATGCTTGTGCTGTGGTTAATAACACAGTGTGTGTGTTTGGTGTTTTCGGTTGTGCTGATGCTGCTGCATTGAACTTCCTTGTAGGTGCTGATTCTTGTGACGGTGTTATAGGTGGAACGGATACTTCTTGTTGTGAATATCCTCCTGCTAATGATGATTGTGCTGGAGCTATCCCAATTATTTGTGGAGATGTTCTTTCGGGAACAAGTGTTAATTCTACTGTAGGTAACGAGGTGTTAGCTCTAGAATGTGGTACTGTAATTGAGGGTCCTGGAGTTTGGTATTCTTATTCATCTCCTGGTTCTGAAGAATTACTTTTCAGTACTTGTGGATCTGCTTTAGATACTAAGATTAATGTTTATACTGGTTCTTGTGGAGCTTATGTTTGTGCTGGTGGAAACGATGATGATTGTGGTGTGCAGTCTAACGTTACTGTTATTACTCCTGCTGCTGCTACAGATTACTTCATCCATATTTCAGGATGGAATGGAAATGTTGGGCTTTTCGATTTAGCTCTTACTTGTGGTATCCCTTCTTGTACTCCTCCTCTTAATGATGTTTGTGATTCTGCACTTCCTCTTCCAGATGCTACTGCATTTTTAGATGATAATGCATGTGCTCAAGCTAATGACCTTGCTCCTAGTTGTGCTGGATTCGGTTTTGTTGATGGAGTTTGGTATTCTTGGGATTCAGGTGCTAACAATGCCATGACTTTAGATTTCGGTCCTGCTGCTGTTCCTTCTGTTGGAGATTCTGCTGGTGTAAACATGTCTATCGCTGTATTTGGTGGTAACTGTGCTAACCCTACAGAAATAGCGTGTATAAACGGAACTGCTGTTGGTGCTGAGTTTACTGGTTTAACTTTAAATACTGATTATTTATTCTTAGTATTTACTGATGAAGATGTAGATCAAGGTCAATTTGACATTATGATTACTGGTGGAGTTTCTGGTTGTGCTACTGTTGGAGCATGTAACTATGATCCTGCTGCTACTATCGATGATGGTTCTTGTGACTTATCTTGTTTAGGTTGTACTAATATCCTTGCACTTAACTATGATGGACCTTCTATCGCTGATGGAGGAACTCTTACTGATAACGGTTTATGTGTAGTTCCTGGTTGTGATCCTTTAGTTTCTACTACAGGAGCTATTTGTTATGACAATCTTAACGCTATTACTTGGAATATTCTTGAGAACACTCCAGGTGAAGGAACAATAATTGAATTTACTGCTGGTGCAGTTGAAGCTGGTTTTGATGTGATAAACATCTTTGATGAATTGGGAGTTCAATTAAACACTCAATTAGATGGTGATTTAACTGGTCTTATATTCCAATCTGCTGGAACTATGTCTATTGATATAATTTCTGATACTTCTTTCAGTTGTGCTACTGGAGAAATCCCAGGATTAGAGTTTACTGTTTACTGTGGTGCACTAGAAGTTGTTGGTTGTTTTGATCCTACTGCTAGTAACTACAATGCAGACGCTAACTCTGGAGATCAAGTAGCTATTTGTCAGTACTTAGGTTGTACTGATGCTTTAGCATGTAACTTTAATGATTTTGATGGTGTTTTCACTGATGATGGAACTTGTTGTCTATTAGATTGTATCACTGTAACTGTAGGAGATGTATTTGGAGATGGAGGAACTACTGTTGCTTTATTCGATGATTTAGGAACAGGTATTGGTTCTGTTTCTGCTGATGGTGAAGCTACATTCTGTGTAGGTACTACATGTGTGACTGCTGTAATCACTGCTGACGGATTCCCTGAAGAAGCAATTATTCAAATAGTTTCTTCTCAATCAGGAGTTGTTGTTGATTATGCTGCTGGTTCTTTATTAGGAAGTACTAATAATGTATTTGCTGCAAACGGAGCTACTGGATGTATTGTTAGTGGTTGTGTTGATCCTCTTGCTTTGAACTTCTGTCCTCTTTGTAACGCAGATTGTTTAGAAGTTCTTGGTGGAACTGATCCTTCATGTTGTGTATACCCTGTTGCTAATAATGACTGTGATGGAGCTATAGCTTTAACTGCAGGAGTTGAGGAAAACTGGGATACTACATTAACAGATGATTCTGGAAACAACTGTTCTCCTACATTAATTAACGATGTATGGTATCTGTCTCTTATACACATCTGACGCTGCCGACGAATAGA
>CAJXOV010000167.1 GCA_913057815.1 uncultured Flavobacteriales bacterium | reverse complement strand
TGTGGTAGAATGCATTGCTACGCGTTATCAAAACCTAAAAGTAGGAGTAATAGCTACCAAAGGAACCATTAAAACTAGAGTGTATCCAAGAAGGATAAAAATAGCTGACGAATCTATTACTGTGGCCAGTAAAGCCACACCTCTATTAGCTCCTATGATAGAAGAAGGTTTTTTCAATAACAACATCAGTAAAACAGTGATAGAATCATACCTTAAAGCTAGAGAGCTGAAAGGCATAAGTGCGCTGGTATTAGGCTGTACACATTACCCGCTTATTCAAGCTGAGGTAGAAGCATTTTTTAAGGGAAGCGTAGACATTATAGACAGCGCCAATGTGGTGGCAGAATCTGTAGCCAAGGGATATTCTTTGAAAGGAAAAGAGGCTGCAGATAAATTCTATGTATCGGATTTCACTAAAGGATTTGAAAAAAGTACACAGACCTTTTTTGGAAAGAAGATAGAACTGAAAGAGGAAAGAATCTTCGACTAGAAGCCAGTATCTTCAAACCAGCTTTTATACATCACATAGTTCTCAGGTGTTTTTTCTAATAAAGCTTCTCTTACCTCAGCAGATATTTCTTTTAAAGGTTTGGCAGGAATACCAGCATAAATCCATCCAGACTTCACCGTCTTCCCTTCAGAAACTACAGCTCCCGCGGCTACTACTGCACCAGACTCTACAGTTACATTATCCATAACTATAGCTCCCATTCCTACCATACAATTATCCTCTAAAGTACAGCCATGCACGATAGCGTTATGACCTATAGAAACGCTGTCTCCTATTACCGTAGCCGCTTTCTGATAAGTACAATGCACTACAGCACCATCCTGAATATTGGTCCTGTTTCCTATAATTATAGAATTTACATCTCCTCTAATAATGGCATTATACCACACACTGCATTCTTCTCCCAAAGTAACATCACCTACTACTACAGCGGTTTCAGCTAACCAGGTTCCAGTGCCTATATGAGGAGCTTTTCCGTTGATCTTTCTAACTACTGGCATGTGCTTATGCTTCTTTATTCATGTGATTCCACCCTTGTGCTTTTAATGGCACTAAACTTCTATCTTTTAACACCATATTTATTCCAGATGGCTTGTCAGTCATATGGCCTATGATAGAGAAAAAAGGATTGTTTTTAAACTTTTCAAACTCTGTTTGAGAAACAGTAAGCAGTAACTCATAGTCTTCTCCTCCACTTAACGCACACACTGTAGGGTCCAAGTTGAAATCTCTAGCTAGGTTATACGTAGCCTCATCAATAGGAATTTTATCTTCATATATCTGACAGCCTAAATCACTCTGCGTAGCAATATGGAATATCTCTGATGCCAATCCATCACTCACATCTATCATAGAGGTAGGAACTACTTCTATTTCTGCCAATTGTTTTATAATATCTTTTCTAGCCTCTGGTTTCAGTTGTCTTTCTAACACATAATCATTTCCAGAAAGCTCAGGCTGAGCAGTAGGTGCGGCTTTAAAAACTTGTTTCTCTCTTTCTAATAACTGAAGTCCCATGTAAGCTCCTCCAAAATCACCAGAACAGATGAGTAAATCACCTTCTTGAGCAGTATTTCTGTACACTATTTTAGGTTCGTCAGCTTCACCTAAAGCTGTTATAGAAATAGTCAACCCTGTGAGAGAAGTAGAAGTATCACCTCCTATTAAATCTACATTGTAAACCTCACAAGCTCTATGAATACCATCGTATAATTCCTCTAGCGCTTCCAAAGGAAACCTACTGCTCACTGCTATAGAAACAGTTATCTGCTTAGGCTCTGCATTCATAGCATAAATGTCACTAACATTCACTACTACTGCCTTATACCCTAAATGTTTTAGTGGAACATAACTTAAATCAAAGTGAACTCCTTCTACGAGCATATCGGTAGAAACTACGGTTTTAATTTTGCCTTTTCCTATTACAGCAGCATCATCACCTATAGACCGAATAGTCTCTTCTCTATTGTCTTTGAATTTCTCTGTTAAATGACTTATTAACCCGAATTCTCCTAGCTGCTCTATGCTCAGTTTCTCTTCGCTCATACCCGTTGATTTTTTTTGCAAAGGTACATTTAAGTCAACAAAGCCTGATTCCCTCATCTAGAAAATTTAGAGATAAAAAAAAGAGGCCAAAGGCCTCTTTTTTCTTCTACACAATCCATTTAAAACTAAAACGGAGCAGCTGCTGCTTCCTTTTTATCGAGTAATAAAAACTCATTCATTACTACTTCAGATACGTACTTTTTTACTCCAGCTTTATCTTCATAAGAACGGTTAGATAGTTTTCCTTCTAAGGCTACTTCTGAGCCTTTCTTTAACAATTGATTTGCTAGTTCTGCAGTCTTTCCCCAAGCCACTACATTATGCCAAGTAGTGTCTGTTACTTTCTCGCCAGCTTTATTTTTATAGTACTCATTAGTGGCTACAGAAATACGTGCTACGCTGTTTCCGTTATCCAATGTTTTTAATTCCACATCTGCTCCTAGGTGTCCTATTAACTGTACTTTGTTTCTTAATGCATTCATGATATATAAATATTTGTTATTCGTAATGTCTAGTCCTTGTAACTAAACTCGGTGCAAAGTTGAGCACACTTTCCAAGCCGAACAGAACCTTAAGTACTTATAGTCGCTTATAAACGGTGTTAAGCATTTGATTTCGTTTAATAGCCCGTTATATATGCATAAATGAAACTTACACTAAAGAAAATTTTTTTGAAAAAATCAATAGAATTAGTTCAAAATGGCTAGAAAATAGAGAAACTTACTTCTTGGAAAGGGCCTTTTTCCCCTCGAAACTCACTAGGTAAACACCTAAGAAAATGAGTAACGCACACACTCCTTTCTGCCAAGTTAGGTCAGCCCTAAAGTCGTTAAATCCTAAATAGAAAAACAGGAATGTAAACACGATAACGAGCAGTGGTTGAAGATAAATATACACACTCACCGTAGTAGGCGGCAGGTGTTTTAAAGCAAAAATATTTAACAGATAAGCCAAAAAAGTAGCCATCACTACCACAAAGAAAAATGCATAAAAGTCTCTAGCCAAGAAGTCAGACCATTCGACTGCTAAAAACTGATTTAACCCAAATGGAGTTACTATACACCACCCTACCAAAAAAGCCCAAGTAATTACAGTTATCGGTTTATAATGGGCCATCAATGGCTTCACTATTACCAAGTAGACAGAATACGAAGTAGCATTAATGAGAACAAATAAATCACCCACCCATGAAGAATTAGATGTTCCACCTTCCCCTTGGCCCAAGAAAACAAGAAACACAGCTCCTACTGCTCCTAGAATTACCCCTATCGCTTTACGGCTTGTCACTTTACTCTTTAGTAAAATAGAACTCGCAATTAAAACTATGATAGGTATGGCAGTAATTATCAAAGCTGCATTTAGCGGAGAAGTAAGGTTCAAACCATTGAAAAACATGAGTTGATTTACGCCTACTCCAAAAACTCCACAGAGTATAAGTCTCGGAATATGCTCCTTTTTAATTCTCTCAAAACCAGAAATCAACAACAAGAAAATGAACAGGATAAGTGCACCTGTAACTCGAGCAAAAATAAATCCTGATGGTCCTATTAAATCTGGCATAAGTCCTTTAGCCACTAAATAATTAGCCGCATAGGTAGCACCTACACTAAAGAGAGCTAAATGCCCAAGTTTTTTAGAATCCACTTAAATAGGCTTTAGCAGCTTCTACAGTTTTCCTAGCAGAACCTATAAAAATATGATTATCAGCAAGAAGTACTGGCCTCTTTAAAAAAGTATACTCTTCTAAAATGTACTTTTTAAATTCATCTTCAGACAGTTTCATTTCGTTCAGGCCCATAGAACGATACTTCATGGCCCTTTTGCTGAAAAGCGCTTCATAAGAACCAGCCAACTTATACATCAGCTCTACTTCTTCGGTAGTCATAGGAGCAGATTTAATCTCTCTCATCTCGAACCCTTTAGACTCAGGGTTTAACTCGCCTATAATTCTCTGACACGTGCTACAGTTACCTAGGTGAAATATTTTTTTCATTCTCTAATAAGGCTTTGATATGGTTTTCTAGCGTTGCAAAATCCCTGTGATAAGACTCAGTACTGTCTATAATTAAGTCGCATTCGGCTTTATATGGCTGCAGGTAAAGTTCATCTGCTGGCTGCACATGATTCTTCCATCTGTAGCGCACATCACTTTCAGGATAACCTCTTTCGGTTAAGTCGCGGTCTATTCTGCGTTGCAATCTTACTTCAGACTCAGCATCCACAAAAACTTTATAATCCATCTCCGATTTTATTCTCTCGAAATGAAAAATAAATAATCCTTCTACTATGATTATTGGTGCAGAATGAATCGTGATTTCTTTTGGCTTTACAGCATCATTATTAAAGGTGTATTCTGTTTTAGTAATAGATTCACCTTTGGCCAATGCTTGCACATCAGCATAAAAATGATCATTATCTATGGCCGTAGGAAGGTCAAAATTGATAATTCCATTTTCATCCACAAACTGTTTCTCTCTATCTATGTAATAGTTATCCTGAGAAACCAATGCCAGTGAATCTTTCCATGGAGAAGACAGTAAATCATTTAAAATACTTGTCTTTCCTGAAGCACTCCCTCCAGCTATTCCTATAATATGTCTTCCTGACTCACTCATAATAATGAGCAAAGATAAGTGGATACTCATAAATATTATAGCTGATTTCAGTCAATTTTGATCCTACATTTGAATCCATGATTTCAGCATTCAAATCACTACTAGGAGAACAGAACGTATTAACTGGAAAACAGCTAGCCGACCGCTATGTGCATATATGGCGCATGAATGATGGACTAACAGCCAAAGCACTTTTGCTTCCTGATTCAACGGAAGAAGTGTCTGAAATAATGAAAATTTGCAACGCGCATAATCAACCTGTTGTAGTGCACGGAGGACTCACTAATCTGGTAGGAAGCACAGAAACCAACTCACAGGAAGTAGTGATTTCTATGGAGAGAATGAGAACCATAGAAGATCTAGATACCAGCAGCAGAACTGTAACCGTAAAGGCAGGAGTAATACTAGAAAATGTACAGAAACTAGCAGAAGAAAACGACCTTCTATTTCCAATGAATTTCGGTGCCAAAGGGTCTGCACAGGTTGGAGGTATAATCTCTACCAATGCCGGTGGAATGAGAGTAGTGCGTTATGGAATGACTAGAAATCTGATTTTAGGATTAGAAGTGGTTCTCGCAGATGGAACTATTCTCTCTTCGTTAAAGAAAATCATCAAGGATAACTCAGCTTATGATATCAAGCATCATTTCATAGGCTCAGAGGGAACTTTAGGAATAGTCACTAAAGCTGTACTTCGCCTTTCCGAAAAACCAGTGAGTAGAAATTGTGCATTTATAGGCGTAAACGGATATGAAAATGTGGTAAAGCTGCTAAAATATATGGACAAAGGCCTGGCCGGAACCATGAGTGCCTTCGAGCTAATTTGGAAAAAAACGTTTATAGGAATGACCTCAGCTCCTACTGAAGTAACTCCTCCGCTGCCCTATGATTATGATTATTACGTGCTGGTAGAATCCATGGGAGGAAACCACGAAGCAGACCTTACAACCCTGGAGAATTTGCTGGCTTCAGCCATGGAAAAAGGCATGATAGAAGATGCAGCACTGGCTGGCAGTTCGGCAGATATAGAATTGTTTTTTAGAATACGAGAAGATGTGCACGCACTGGTTTCCAGAATGAAGCACGACCAGCACTTCGATATCAGTCTTCCTA
>CAJXOV010000166.1 GCA_913057815.1 uncultured Flavobacteriales bacterium | reverse complement strand
GGGCTCGGAGATGTGTATAAGAGACAGGGCTAGAAGCGTTAAATCTCTATAACATTTTAGATACAGCTCCTGAAAAAGAATTTGACGAACTAGCTAAAGTAGCCGCATTTATTTGTGACATGCCTGTGGCCATGGTCAGTTTCATTGATCAAACCCGGAAATGGTATAAGGCAGTGCTAGGTGTACCATCTACCCAAATGAAACGAGAAATTGCAGTATGCAATCACACCATTGTAGATGATGCTGAAATCACTATAGTCAACAATACACTTGAAGATGAGCGGTTCTCCGATAGTTCAATAACCACAGGAGCTACTCCTATAATATTTTATGCTGGGGTAAAGCTTACCAATCCAGAAGGATTGGTATTAGGAACTTTATGTGTCGTAGATCATAAGCCAAACTCTATCACTGAAAAACAGGCTGAAATGTTAGTTTGTATTGCTAACCAGGTGATGTCCTTGTTAGAATCCAGAAGAACAAATCTAATTCTTCATCAAATTAAGATTGAGCAAAACAGCCTTTTAAAAGGACTGAACGAATTTACTACGGTTTTGGCTTATGATATTAGCGCTCCTTTGGCTCGATTAAAATCTTTAGCAGACTTATTACTCAAAGATATAGATAAGAAAAACTCTATTGAACTCTATTCAAAGTTCATTGGGCAAAATGTAAAACATTTACTGAGGCTAGTTAACGACTTGATTCAGTATTACAAGTCTGACCAGTTTTATTTAGAGCCCAAAGAGAAAATTGAACTCACTCCATTTTTAAACGAAATTCGAACCATTTGTGATTTAGATAAGGCGATTAATTTTCAAATGCCAATAGAAAACAAAAAGACCATAGTTGTTCGGAGGGTAGTACTGTACCACATTCTAATCAACCTTATTTCAAATAGCATCAGGCACAACTCTAAAAAAGATCGTAAGATATGCGTTGAGTTCTCTGAGCTAAAAGATCATTATCAATTTACTATTAGGGATAATGGAAATGGAATTCCAAAAAACAAAATTGACAAGGTTTTTGACGCACTAACCACTTTAAACAAAGAAACCGATGGCTCAGGCCTTGGCCTAGCTACAGTGGACAAACTAGTTAACAAAGAAGGTGGAGCTATCAGCGTAGAATCAGAAGAAGTCTTAGGTTCGACATTCCAATTCTCTATAGCTAAGTAAAAAGTAAGAACATCAAATTCATAGGTAAACTTCAAGAATTGGCCTCCTGTCTTCTTTTATGCCGCAGGAAGTGCAGCTGATTTATGCTTACAACACCTGCTTCTATTAAAACGCATTTCATCTCTGTTTGATGAAGGCACAGACCAAAGTTCTGCGCCAGCTACTTGGGAGGTGATATGTCTGCGCGAGCGGGGAGTATCATTCTTGTAAATGATTTGTAATGAGCTTCTTTGCTCTTGATATGTTAATGATAAACAACCCATGAAGGTGAGTCTTAAATATATTCATTTTTCACTTCTTTCTAAACCTAACCATCTGTTTTTAATAGAGCTTAATGGTCTGGATTTAAGGAACTCTAATACGTTATTTGCTCTTTCCTTTTTAGCTGATATCCTAGAGATATACATACTCATAAAAAACACATAAAGCCTATCCAGCAACACTATCAACAAAATCCACATACCTGTATGTTTTAAAAAACCCATAATTATTCTACGTTATTGATTCTAAAGGTCTGTAAAGAGGTTGGGGTATTAAAGGACAACTTTGTTTTGACCATTTTCAAGTGCAAATTTCAAGAGTAATATTCCACTTTGTTTCACCTAAAATCCTGAAATAACCACCGCAACAACCGCCTTTTAACATAATGCAGTATTATGAGCTTTAGAGAAGGCAATAGCGAGTTTATAAGCTCATAATAAGTCACTATGTTAAGCACACGTGCACAGGCGGTTTTTCTCCCACGCACTTCTACCAGTTATGTTACTCTAAAAGCGAAGCAATGCGAACAACTCTTGTTCTCTGATTGAAGTTAGCGTAGCGCATAACTTCACTTTCAGAGCAATTTTCCCCGTTGGCGCAAGCCTGTGACTTGTGCCGAATATAAAGCAAGTTTGCAACTTGCCATTTTGGAGACTGAACTAAATTCCTTCTACTTTTAAAAATCCTTTTTCTCCAGCATAAACTTTTGCGGGAAGAGTAGCTCTTCGAGCTATATCAAGTTGCAAACTTCACTGATTTAGAGCCACAAGTTAAAAACTTGAGGCAGCAGATGCAAACTAAATCCAATACGTTACCCCACCTAACTATCTTCCAAGATGTAAACAATCTTCTACACCTTTGCTTAAATAGATATCTGTATAATATAAGGGATCTGAAAAAAAAACCTCAATGCTATCTAATTTCCAAACACCGTCAAACGAAGGGTTTGAACAATCAAATATTAAGAGGGTATCTTTTCCTATTTTTAAATCCCACATATGACTATATGTCCTCTGTTCCATGTAAAATTCGTTAGAAAGAGGAAAAACAGCAAAAGAATCATCTAATATAATAACATCCGAAACCCATTCATCATATATATCATTACGTGGACAGAATTCAAGTACTCTCCAAGCTCCACTCAATATGTACTTTAAGTCCCGTTTATCTATTGTACTTTTTTTGTGACCACACCCTAATATAATCCCGGAAATTATAATAAAACCAATCATCCTCATACTAAATTTCAAAGTGCTCATTATTTTAATATTGGCTGAATGTTATCATTAGGTAAAACTATTCTATTGGGAGAAGGGGGGACACCAGAATATTTTCTACCAAGTTTACTTTCGAAATCTTCTCCATAGTACTTTAATATTTCCATACCTATTGTCTTGATTTTTTCAGAAGATTCACCATCATTTAATTCACCTGTCCATAAGTACTGAACAAGAGCTGCTCCATTTCTCTTGAAAGTAATGTTTGATCTATGCATCTTACATTTTCTGTATAAAAAATCAAATCATTCATCATTCCCTTAAATTTCCCTAGGTCACTTTTTAACATATCCTCCCCACTGGCGCAAGTCTATGACTTGTAACGAATATAAGGCAATCCGATGTCTATCGGATTTGCAACTTGCCATTCTAAAACCCAATACTCAATCCTCTTTTTTCCAAAAAAAAACACCCACAGAATTCTCTATGAGTGTTTTAATTTTAAATTCGTTTGATTGACTATTCCTTCACAATCTTCTCAGAAACGATTTCTCCTGAATTCAATACTACATTTACGATGTAAATACCAGGAACTAAATCTTCTAATGAAAGTGAAATAGAATTCTTTGCTATTTGTAACGCTTTTACTTCCTGTCCTAGCTGATTTATCACTCTTACTGAATTCATAGACTTACCAGTAATCATAAGCTCATCTTGCACTGGATTAGGATAAATAGCTAATTTAGATGTGCTTTCTTCTTTGATAGAATTAGTGAAATCTGCATTATATCTTCCTGAAGGAACTCCGCTCAATCCGTCTACGTTTACTTCTAATAAATGTTCTTTAGAGTTTTCATCTAAGAAGATGTAATTGGTAACTACCACATTCTCTACTCCTAAATCATCCAAAGGAATAAGGTCTGAAATGTTTAACCAATAATCAAGAAAATCAGTGCTAATCAATAACTCTATTCCTATCTCTGTTTCGTCATCTTGAACTAACCTAAGGGCAGGAATAGTTTCATCTCCTAATAGTACATCACCATAAGAATCTACAGTCTCTGTTCTAGAAATAGTAAATGTCATTCGAATAGAATCTACTGTAGCTCCTTCTACTGGACTAAACTCCTCAAAAATATCCGCCAGAGGACCAAAATCTTCTATAGACACTGCAAACCCAAATGTGGTAGTTCCTGAATAAGAATCTCCATAACCAATAGGTGCTCTACGAATTACATATGGCTCAGAAAATATCTGTGCTGTAGCCAAGTCTAAACCTTCTACCAACTGTCCTCCTGAAATTCCTACTACTTCAATATTGGTAGTATTTCTGTTGGCATAAGCCTCTGCTCCTGCCAAATTGATTAAAAGTTCTGTTTCAGGAAACTGGTCAAAATTGGTTCCTGTGGAAGCATCTGCATAAACTTCAGTTTGTTCTACATCACCAAACATTCCTGTGAAATCCCAAGTAACTCCCTCACCTTCGAGCTCATAGTTATCTGTAATAGTAGTGAGTGTTTTATAGGTTAAATTATCTCCTGAATCCGGTAATGAATTAACCGAAGTAATAATCTGAGAAAAGCTTGAAGTCCCTATTAATAGGGCTACTGCTATTAGTAATTTTGTTTTCATAGGCTCTAATTCTGGTTGGCGTATTTATTTTGGTATTTCTTATAAAGTTCAATTTGTCTGTTGGTCAGCGCTAATTTTCTTCCATCAATATATGCTGTCTTCACATCATTGGTCATCATATCTAAAGCATCTCCTGCTGAAACGATTAGCGTAGCACTTTTTCCTACTTCTAAACTACCGTATTTCTCATCAACACCTATCATTTTGGCCGTATTTAACGTGAGCCCTGCTACTGCTTTTTCATAATCTAAGCCATAGGCTACAGCTGTTCCAGCGTAAAAAGGCAAATTTCTAGAGTTCATTTGTTCCTTATCACCTGCGTTTTCAAAACACCAGTTTACTCCTGCTTCTTCTAACAATTGAGGTATTTTATATGGCAAGTCTACATCATCATATTCATTCCAAGGCAAACTATGAACTCTTCCTAGCATCACCCCTACTTCGTTTTCTTTTAGCAAGTTAGTCACTAAATAGGACTCTCGGCCTCCTATGATCACCATTTTATTTAAATCAAACTCCCTTTTTAAGGAAATAGCTGCTGTAATTTGCTTGGCTGAGTTGGCATGTACATACATGGTTTTAGCTTCGGTAAACAGCGTAGAAAAGGCCTGAAGACGCACATCTATTTCTTCTTTATGGAGTCTATCATTATACACTTTAGCAAGCTTAAGTTTAGCTTTAAGCTCTGTGATTCTTGTAGTGTAGGATTCTTTTTGTTTTAAACTTAGCAGCTTTCCTGTGTGGTCTCTTTCAAACATTCTGGGCCAATAGACATGAATTCCGTCTTCTTCAGCTATTAATGCATCCTCCCAATTCCATCCATCAAATTGAACCACTGAGGATTGTCCTCCAACAAATGTTCCTCTGGGAGTCACCTGGCCCAAAAGCACCCCGTTAGTTCTAACCGTAGTGGTTATGTCACTTTCTGTTTGGAACGCTATAATAGATCTAACATGAGGATTGAAATCTCCCACTTCTCTCTGATCTCTGGTAGCTCTTACTGAGCCTATTTCTTGAAGACCTAATGTAGAATTAGGAGCTATAAATCCAGGATAAATATGTTGGCCTTCTGCATCTATAATTTCTTCAAAAAGATTTTTTCGAGCATTTAGAGTAGTTCCTACAAATGCTATTAGTCCATTATCGAAACCAATGGCACCATCTAGCACTTTTTCTCCGTTTCCGATGTGAATGGTAGCATTAATGTATAGAATAGATTTACTCTGCTCAACTCCAGGCACAGGAGTTTGAGCTGACATTGAAAAAGTCATAATTAGTGAAACCACTATTGCTCCTAGAATTCTCATAATCTTAGTGTAATTCATTTGTGATGGTGTTACAATGGTAATGTTGACTTTTCTTTTTTCCTGGCATTTGAACTCCGCCTTCTGCCCCTACTTTGGCCATTAATTGGATTATTCTATTTCTTTCTTTTAGAATATACTTTCTTTTTACTTCATCTTTTTCAAGACTGAAATAGCATTTTCCTTCTATATAAGTT
>CAJXOV010000165.1 GCA_913057815.1 uncultured Flavobacteriales bacterium | reverse complement strand
ACACCTCTCTATTCGTCGGCAGCGTCAGATGTGTATAAGAGACAGCAATAAACACAAGCTTAGCCAAGTTCTGAATCATAAAATTATTGAGCCCAAGCACATCATCATGTGCACGGTCTTTGAGCTCATCTGTAATAAATTCTTCAAAATCTTTTTGTGAAGGAACTGAAAAGGCTAGAGCTAAAAGAATCCCTAATACAATGAGTAATATGGCCGTTATTTTTTTCATAATGAAGTAACTGTATGATAAATAGAAGTGGCAAATAAAGCTGCAGTTTCTGTTCTCAGTCTTTCCTGGCCCATGTGCGCAGATTTAAACTGTGCATTTATAGCTAATTTAATTTCTTCTGATGAGAAATCTCCTTCAGGGCCTATGCAAATTTGCGTAGGTTTATTCCGAGAAACAGCTTTTAATGATTCTCTTGAAATGTCAGCGTTGCAATGGGTTATTATTCGATCTCCTTCAAAACTCTGTTCTATAAAATCATTGAATTTGATAGGTTCCATTAATTCTGGAAGCCATTTTTTCTGAGATTGTTTCATGGCTGAAAGCACTATCTTTTTGCTACGCTCCATATTCAGCTTTCTTCGTTCAGAATGAAAAGTCAATAGAGGATAGATTTTAGAAATACCCAATTCAGTGCATTTTTCAAGAATCAGTTCAAAACGGTCATTACTCTTAGTAGGTGCTATGGCCAGTTCTAACAAATATGGATTTTCATTTTCAGTATGGATTTCATCTACTTGAATAGTAACGTTTTTTTTAGCAGCGGCAGTAATTATCCCTTTAGCGGAAGATCCTCTACCGTTAGTTAAATTAACAAAGTCACCATTTTTAAGACGTAGAACTTTAGAGACATGTAGTGACTCCTCAGTACTGAGCTTTATTGAGCCTAAAGAAAGGTTTTCGATATATGATAAATGCAATTTCTATTAAAAATAGTGAAGTTCAAAAGTCGGCATTATTTAAACTAAAAAGCCTCGTGCTTTCCGGAAAAAGGAGGCACGAGGCTAAATATATTTTTAGTGCTCTTCTGTTTTATACAGTCACCGACTGAGGAGAAGCGTTCATTATTTCTTCATTGGCATATTCTTCAAACTGCTCAAAATTCTTAACAAACTTGTCAGCTAGTGAATTTGCTTTAGTATCATAAGCATTTTTATCTGACCAAGTATTTCTAGCGTTAAGTAATTCTGTAGGAACATCAGGACATGTAGTAGGGAAGTTTAATCCAAATACATCATGACATTTATATTCTACGTTATCTAACTTACCTGTTAATGCAGCTGTAATCATAGCTCTAGTATACTTCAACTTGATTCTAGATCCAGTTCCATACTCTCCACCACTCCAACCAGTGTTGATTAGCCAAACATTTACATTTCCTTTATCCATTTTCTCTCCTAACATTTCAGCATATCTAGCAGGATGTAGGGGTAAAAATGGAGCTCCGAAGCATGCAGAGAATGCTGTTTGTGGTTCAGTTACTCCAGCCTCTGTTCCTGCCACCTTAGCTGTATATCCAGATATAAACTGATACATAGCTTGTCCTCTGGTTAATTTGCTTACCGGAGGTAAAACTCCAAAAGCATCAGCAGTTAGAAAAAAGATGTTTTTAGGTGCATCACCTGCACTAGGAACCATGATATTATCAATATGGTGAATAGGGTAGGATACTCTAGTGTTTTGAGTCTTTGTAATATTAGTATAGTCAGGAGTACAACCGTTTTCTTCGAAACCTATATTTTCAAGTATAGCCCCAAATTTAATCGCGTTGTATATCTGAGGTTCCTTTTCGGCTGCTAAATCAATAGTTTTAGCATAGCATCCGCCCTCAAAATTAAATACTTTATCTGCTGACCATCCATGCTCATCATCACCGATTAGTTTTCTGTTAGGATCTGAAGAAAGGGTAGTCTTACCTGTCCCACTTAAACCAAAGAAAACAGCAGTATCACCATCTTTTCCAACATTAGCACTACAATGCATAGAAAGAACACCTTTCTGAGCAGGAAGTACAAAGTTTAATACTGAGAATATTCCTTTTTTAATCTCTCCAGTATATCCTGTTCCTCCTATAAGAATCATCTTCTTTGTAAAGTTGATGATCGCAAAATTATGTTGACGAGTACCGTCTATTTCAGCATCAGCCATAAAGCCTGGTGCATTAATAACATTCCACTCAGGGTTAAAGTCCAAAATTTCTTCTTGAGTAGGTCGTAAAAACATGTTAGAAGCAAACATGTTACTCCATGGAAATTCTGTTACTACTCTTAAGTTAAGTCTGTAAGTGTCATCAGCACAAGCATAAGCATCTCTTACATATACTTCTCTTCCTGCTAAATAGGCCTGCATTCTTCCTTGAAGCTTATCGAAAGCATCCGAATCGAATGGTTTATTGATATCCCCCCACCAAACTTCGTCAGTGGTTATAGCATCTTTTACGATAAACCTATCTGCTGGAGAACGACCAGTGAACTCACCTGTATCTATGGCTAAAGCTCCTGTGTCAGTCAATAGGCCTTGGCCTTTAATTATGGTTTCTTCTGTTAATTCTGCTGGAGATAAGTTCCAGTATGCCGCGTCTACGTGGTCTAATCCTAAGTAAGAAAGATTAGCTTTTTCTGCCTTCAATCCAAAATTGTTCATGTAAAGAATCTATTGTTTAGATACACAAAATTACGAGATTCAGCGTTTAACCGTGTCACAAATACGCGATAATTCATCTGAAGTTATAACACCTTAAGTTTTTGTAATACAGGGGTGTAAGTGGATTGTTATTCGCTTTGAGTTAAGTGTGTTAATTACACTTAGTGTTGCGCAGCCTTTTCTTAACAGATAGAAACAATTATTTAAGTTCGATTGATTGTAAATAAAGGAAGATCCTATCTGTAATTTTTCAACAATGTAGAAGCTTATATGACTTCGAAAAGTTCTTGAATAGATTTCCTGATTTTGATCGCTTTTTGAGACTTGTCTTCATCAGAACGGTATCCTATAGCTAAGACCACAGCCGCCTCTAATCCTTTTTCGTGGAGGCCAAGAGTGGAATTATATTCTTCAGGTGAGAACCCTTCCAATGGACTGGTGTCAATTTTTAGTTCAGCACAAAGTGCCATAGCATTACCAAGTGCTATGTATGTTTGTTTAGCATTCCAGTTTGATTGTTGTTCAGGACTCATTTCGGCTATTTTACTCTTTATAAAATCGCCATAACCTTTAAGACTTGAATCTTCGACTCCCATAGACTCAGCCTTTAGGCCAATGTAACTGTCTATATGTTCATCTTTAATAATGGAATAACTACAGAACACTATTAAATGAGAGGCCTCGGTAATTTGACTCTGTCCCCAACTTTGAGATTGAAGAGTTTTTCTTGTTTCTGGATCTTCTATAATTAGAGCTTTGAATAACTGAAGTCCATAACTAGTGGCAGCCAATTGAATTGATTCTTTTATCTTTTCTAAGTTGGAAGAGCTAATTCTTTTAGATGAATCGAACTTCTTAGTAGCATATCGCCATTTTTGGTTTTCTATAAAATCCATTTCTAAGCTCTTATTTTAGTATTCGATTTAAGTAATTATCGAAGATTTATTTTTTCTTCATCAAATCTATAAGCAGCCAAACCCATCCAATAATCATGAGGGACCCACCAACAGGAGTCATCGGTCCAAGGATGGATTTTCCTGTGGTAATCTCTTTATATCCCAGATAAACTAATCCATATATAGATAATGAAAATAAGAGACTACCCATTAGTATGAGAAGAAAACCGAAACGATAAGACTTAGTTGAGAATTTAGACTCTATACTACTCAAAGCCAAAAGTCCTAAGCCCATATACATCTGATAATTAATGCCGGTTTGAAGTGATTTCATTCTTTCAGGACTTAACAACGAAGAAAAGTAATGGGCACCAAAGGCGCCCATTATAATGCTAACTAGCACCAGAAATATTCCGCATTTTGCTACGCTCGTGCTCACTTTATTTCTGGTATGCTAAAATTGTATTTCTAATTATGTGTACACATTCCATTAACTGCTCTTCAGTCATTACTAATGGCGGTGCAAAACGGATAATGTTTCCATGAGTAGGTTTGGCTAACAATCCATTGTCTTTCATGGCTACACAAAGGTTCCATGCTGTTTTACTGTCAGGAGTATCATTAATGATAATAGCATTTAATAATCCTCTTCCTCTGACTGTAGTAACTAAATCACATTCAGAAATTAGTTTTTCCATTTCAGCTCTGAAGATAATTCCAAGCTTTCGAGCATTCTGGGCTAGATTTTCATCTTTCACGACCTCTAAGGCTGCTATGGCTACTTCTGCAGCTACAGGATTTCCGCCAAAAGTAGAACCATGTTGTCCAGGATGAATTACACTCATAATATCATCATCAGCTAAAACAGCAGAAACAGGGTAAGCTCCTCCTGAAAGTGCCTTTCCTAATATTAAAATATCTGGTTGTGTGTATGTAGCTTGTTTCTCACAACTCTTTTCACATGTACAATTTCCGCATACGGCTAAGAGACTTCCTGTTCTAGCTATTCCTGTTTGAACTTCGTCTGCTATAAATAATACGTTTTTAGCTTTGCACAGTGCTGCTGCTTTTTGAATGAAATCTTCTGCTGGTGTATAAACACCTGCTTCTCCTTGAATAGGTTCTACCATGAATCCTGCTATGTTTGGGCTAGAATCCAGAGCTTTTTCTAAAGCGTCTATATCGTCATAAGGAATACTGGTAAATCCAGGAGTGTATGGTCCAAAACTTCCTTTAGCATCTGGGTCGGAACTGAATGATATAATTGTAGTTGTCCTTCCATGGAAGTTTTCTCCACATACAATTATTTGAGCCTCATTTTGAGCAACTCCTTTAACATCATATGCCCATTTTCGGCAAAGCTTAATAGCTGTTTCTACAGCTTCTGCTCCAGTGTTCATAGGAAGTACTTTGTCAAAACCAAAATATTCGGTAACATATTTCTCATATTTCCCTAATACACTATTGTAAAAAGCTCTACTAGTTAAAGTAAGTTTTTCAGCTTGAACTTTCATAGCTCCTACTATTTTCGGGTGACAGTGACCTTGGTTTACTGCTGAGTATGCAGAAAGGAAATCATAGTATTGTTTTCCTTCAGAATCCCAAACTAAAACTCCTTCTCCTCTATCTAATACTACTGGAAGCGGGTGATAATTGTGAGCTCCATACTTATCTTCAAACGCCATAGCCTCAGCTGATGACAATCCTTGTTTTACTTGAGTTTCCATTTGCACAAATTTAGCGGCTTAGAATTAATTCTACGAATGATTTAGCGGGTTATTTTTTGATATTTTTTGAGAGTTAAAGAATAATAAATGGCCTTAATTCCATGACAATCTCTTTTTTCTTCTTCTGCCTTAAGACCAATTCGTTTTAATATACTGTGAGAATGTACGTTTTCTATAGCTGCTCTTCCTGTTATCTTTTCCATTTTCAACACCTCAAATCCGTATTTCAGGCATCCTTCAGCTGCTTCAAACCCATAACCTTTATTCCAGTATTGTTGTAAGAAGCGATATCCAATATCTATAATACCCACATCATCTAGTTGATTTTTCAATCCTGCCCAGCCTATGGGTTCACCAGTTTCTTTTAGTTCACAAATCCACCTTCCGTATCCGTGCACTTTATAGTCAGGATAATTTATTATTAAGTTCAGTGCATCTTCTTCAGATTTAAAAGGAGGATCTCCAGTGTGTCTGTCTCTTATACACATCTCCGAGCCCACGAGACCTCTCTACATCTCGT
>CAJXOV010000164.1 GCA_913057815.1 uncultured Flavobacteriales bacterium | reverse complement strand
AGACAGAGCCAGGATAAATCATCGTCATTGGTAGCTATAAATCCGTCTAGACTCATGCTGATGTACAGGATTAATTTTCTTTCGCTCATGTGATTATAAAATTCCTTTCGGGAGTACTTTCCTAGTCCAAGTTTTAATTCTCTTCATTTTATTTACTGTGGAATCAGGGTTGAAATCTAAAGTGGTTTCCCATGCGTTTTCCGGAAGAAATTCTTCTTCCATTCCTTTTAATACTCCAGTAGCTATGTCCGTAGAAGTAGTGATGACTATGCATTCTGTATTCAGGTTAGCACTTCGAGGGTCCAGGTTAAAGGTGCCAATTACTGTAGTCTCATGGTCGATTACCATAGATTTAGCATGTAGCCCGAAAATAGGTTTGTGATCGAGTTCTTCTTGTAGCTCACCTGTCATAATCCTTTTTCTAATAGCTGCGTCAGGCTTGAATTCAAATATTCTTACTCCAGTTCCAAGCAGTTTTTCTCTATCGGATTGGTAACTGCTAAATGCTTCTACATTATCAGTAGATGCTAGACTATTGGTTAGGATTCTGATTTTTACACCTCTGTCTACAGCTTCTTTGAATAGGTTTTGACTGAGTTCGGTAGTTATTAAATATGGGGTTTGGATGTCTACCGATGTTTTAGCATTTTTAAGAAGCTCTATTAGTGCTGTAGTAGTAACCCCACCGCCACCTATGCCTTGTGTACCATCGTTTTTTCCTGGAAGGTCAGAGATGAATTTTACATCATCAGACCAAACTAATTTGCCAGAAGATTTTATGGACTGAAAAGTAGACGGAAGGTTCTCAATTCGAGTTCTTACTTGTGGCCAAAAGTTTTCTGGATTGCAGGCATATTCATGTAATTCTGCAAAAGTATCATCTGTTATTTCTAAGGCAGACTCTCTATTCATTACTGTAAGAATATCATGGCTGAGAGGGTTGTTCCAGAATTGGTTAAAAGAGTTATTTATGACTGAAGTTTCTTTTCCTAAGAGCAAAATGTCCCTATCTCTGAAATTATATTCATGGTCATAATCAAAATATTCATCTGCTATGTTCCGCCCACCAGTTATTACTACTTGGCCATCTACTATAAATGTTTTATTGTGCATTCTTTGGTTAGCTGACCTGAACTCTGTGGTGAATTTTTTGACCTTTTGAAGTAGATTCTTCCCTAGGTTTACTCCAGGGTTATATATCTTGAGAGAGATGTTTTTATGAGAACTAAATTTCAGAATATCTTCGGCATCTGCATCTACCATTATGTCATCTACTAATATTCTGACTTTTACTCCTCTGTCTGCAGCTCTAATTAGATAATCACATGCGATCAATCCAACATTATCTGTAGAGAAGATAAAATATTGGATATCAATAGTTTTTTCGGCATATTCACTCAACCAGGCTCTGGCTACCATAGACCCGGCCCCATCTTCTAGTACGTAAGCACCAGTTTGTGTTTTCATCTGTTCTGCTATACTTTCTAGTTCTTTAGAAAGAGAAATGGTATCATCTCTATGGATTAAATTACAGAAGTCAGGATGTTCTTCGCTAACTGGAATATTCGGTTCGGAGCAGTGAGTCATGAATATGCATAGAATTATCAAGGAAAAATTTTGAGAAAAGGATGAGGTCGATTGTTTCAAGGTGTAGTTGTTCTAGATTGAAGACTTCTAAATCGTCAATTTGATTCAAATATTTATTGTGTCGCTATATCGACTATGTACTTAATTATCTCTATCCTCAAAGTCTTCCTTTCCGTCATTGTTTATTCGTTTAACAATTAAATAGATAATAATTATTCCAGAAACGATGAAGAATGCCGCATACAGAAAAAGAGAAAGAAAACTAAAAACTTCCATATTACTTCAGTTTTACGGCAGTACCATAAGCCAAGATTTCAGAGGCTCCTTGAGTAATAGTAGATGTGGTTAATCTAATATTTACAATAGCATCGGCCCCTAGTCTTTCTCCATCCTTGATCATTCTTTGCAACGCTTGTTCTCTAGATTGACCTTGGAGTTTAGTGTACTCATCAAGTTCACCACCAACAATGTTTTTTAGGCCGGCCATAAAATCACTGGCTACACTTTTAGCGCGTACTGTGCTTCCTCTAGCTATTCCTAATAATTCGGAAATTTCTTTGTTTGGTATTGTTTCAGTAGTGGTAGTAATCATGTTTGTGTTTTTTGATTAAATATACGCTTTAGTAATTTTTATAAAAGTTGATCAAAACAAAAACAACTATAGCCCAAAATTACTTGGATGAGATGCATTTTTTAGTCAACAGGGAATTTTGATTGCTCACATTGATTAAAATCAAACCTTCATAATCCAAAGTGAAATCGAGAGAGTTTGTAAACCTATTCTGATACAATAATTGTCCATTGACAGAATAGATGTTTACTATTGAAGGAAAAGTGTTATTAGTTGTAATAGTTCCTTCATTTCCACTGTAATTGATAGAAAGAGTAGAACCACTTTTACTCTCTTCGCTAATGTCTGAGATGTCACTGAATAAGTACTCAGAAGTGCCGATTCCCCAATGACCAGGTTGGGGGTGAAGATCCAGCCCTACAGGATTTACATGATATGTAGTGTCTATAGGTCCAATTTCAGCCAAGTCATAACCCCAATAATATAATCTAAGTTTATCACCATCCATTAAAGGGGCTGGACCTAGAATTTGGGATAAATAATTTCCATCTGTCCAGTCGAAATCTTCGCTCATGTGTATATCAATTGTGTCATGATACCATTGATTTATATCTCCGTAAGATTTGAATTGGTGTAAACCAACTTGATTCCAAAATGTATGCGGATCTGTTCGAACGAGATCCGTAAAGAGATAAATGGTATCTCCTACAAGAGTAGCATCTGGTGTACTCAGTCCTAAATAACCTTCGCTAGCGGGATAAATATCTTCAGGAATAGTAACTACTTGTGTAGTGTCTATAAACGAACTTCCATCTAAGCTACGGGCAAGTCCTATGCTGACAGCTCCTATATTGGAAATACCTGTATAGAATAAAAATAACGTGTCGTTTTTAACAAGGGCACCAGGTTCTGCTACTATATCACTCATCCAACTCACTTCTGAATCTGGGACTAAAACGGGAGCATCATCTATGGTCCAGTTGATACCATCAGGAGAAGTAGCATGAGATATTTTAAAAAGAGCAGGGATGTTTTCCAGATAAACTGAATTATACATGTGGTATTCTCCGTTGAAGAAAACCACATTAGGTGTTTCTAAACCTCCTTCGTAATAAGTGTCTTCCACTGGCTCAAAAACTGGTGTAGTTGGATCTAATTCCCAATCATAGCCGTCTGCAGAGGTAAATCGATAAATGCTTATGGGCTGGGGAGTAGAAATTCCGCCATGCATGGCTGATGCATACATAATGTATTCATCGTCTACTTTTAACACAGTAGGATCAGCCCATGAACCTACGATAAAGTCGTTCCAATCAATTATTGGGTTTTCGGTATCTTCAGTGAATTGAGGAAAAAAGGCAGGATCTATGGATTGACTAAAAAGTTGACTAGATGCCATAATCATAAGCAAAGTAGTAATCGTTCTCATTTTATAAATTTAAGATTATCGATTCGCTAAAGAAGTGATTTAATTGGTGTCTAGATGATCAGTTTTTTAAAGTTACTGATTACTCATGTGTTCAACAGTTTTAGTTCGAATTAGATACTTTTCACAAAGTCTAAAAAGACTTTTTTATGTAATTCCAAATCCATATTCGCTGAAAGTGCTACTCTGGCTATGTAATCTTTGTCTCCTTCTTTGGTTGTTCCTTGAGTAGATGTAGCAGGAATAGTCCAGTAGCATCCTTTTAATTGTCCATAGCTGACACAATACTTACTTTCCTCAGGGATTTCTGTAATCATAAGAGTGATTAATTTATGATTCAAAGCTCTTTTATAAGATTCTCTCTCTTCATCAGTGTTTCCTTTAGTAGGAAGGTCCAATGAAAATACAGAAGGAGTAAATCCTTGATCAGCTAATTCTTCAGAGACAAAATTAATTTTGGCTGCTGGAAGAGTCTCATGGATGTAATTAGCAAATTCCCTAGTGTTTTTATAAGCATCATGAATCCTTTGATTCATAGAAGGCAACTGTCGAGCTAATATTTCATACTGAAGCGGTGTAGCCTCATTATCACAAAGTCTCTGATGTATTTCTATTTTTTCCATCAGTGCTTCAGCCTTTTTATTTGCAACGCAATAACCTGCATTACACAACCCACCACTTGGAAATTTAGATCCGCTGGCATACGAGATAGTTCTAACTTTAGAAAGGATATCTCCTTCACCTAAAAAGTGAACATTAGGACAGAATGTTTGATCCAAAATAAAAACCGGATCAATGGCCAATTCCCCTGAGGCAGTTTTTCGAGCTTTGCTTAAAACCTCTTCTAGTTTTATAAGATCTGGAACTTCAACTCTTGGGTTGGTAGGGATTTCAGCTATGATGTAAGGAATGGCATCTTCTTTAGCAATTTTAGCTAAAACAGTGTCGATACTTTGAACCATATCACTGTCACCGTCTACTGGCAAATCCACAACTTCAACGTTGGCTATACATGCAGCTACTCTTCTGGCTTGGTCATTCGTCCCGCCATAACAGTTAGGAGGAACTATAAATTTAATGGCTTTTCCTTTATGCGTCTCTTGTGCATTATGAATCAAGCCCATCATAATGGCATACTGAGTAGACAGGCCACTAGAACCTACAACAGGTGTTGCACTTGTTCCTGTAATTTCTTTAATAGACTTTAATACCTGTGCCTTATCTTCATCAGCTGATTTTACTTGGTGATTAGAGGAAATCTCTCCAGTAATTATTTTTAGAGCAGCTAGAGAATCAGCTGGAGTCATAGCCACAGTTTCTCTTCTACGTACATGCTGAATTTCTGAAACGTAACTTTCATTTTGGCTTCCGTTCACTATAAGAATACTTCCTATATGGGAATGAAAACTTAGGTAAAAGTCTACCGCTTCTGGAATATTAAGATTGGTTATGTCGTCTTCTTGTGAAACGAAAACAGTAGAATCATTCTCAGTGTAAGTGTCAGACTTAGAGGCGCCTGAAGACTTTTCTACTTTCTGAAGGTCAAACTGATAACCATAAACTGTTCTTAAAATATCTACATCAAATGATTCTGGTAAATCGCCAGAATAAAAGATTTGAGTGTTTTTGTTATCCAATAGATTTTTTCTTAGAACAGCTAAAATAGGAGTGGTCTTTGAAGAAAAGCTAATTACATTTTCAGACTTTAAATCATTCAATTTAGAAATCACCCATTCTAGTATACATGATAACGGATGACCTAATCTGATATAGTCGTACGCTGTAGGTAAGTTGCTTAAAAATTCTTCCTGAGAATTACTCTGATTAAACAGGGTTTCAAACTGATCTAAAAACTGGGTTTTAGCCTGTTTTTCATTATAGATATCTAATCTATGAGTGGTTAGTTTTAGCCAGTCTGCCGGCATGTTTTCTAATACACTTTTAATATAATCTAGCATTTTATTCTCTTCCATTACTTCCCACTTTAGAATTACGAAGGTAGAAACTTATTAAATCAAAAATGACTTTTTAATGGGTGGATTTTATGTTTTAGCATTCATATAAAAACGAAGAATATGGGGTGAAAAAGTACCCTGCTTTTATATTAAAAGGGCACGCGAAAATATCGCAGGCCCTTCTTTGAACACTAACTGAAATATTATATCTATTTGACCATTTATCCGCCAGATATCATCAAAACAATTATTCCTAGAATAGCCATTTTGATGCTTATAATACCTGTCTCTTATACACATCTCCGAGCCCACGAGACC
>CAJXOV010000163.1 GCA_913057815.1 uncultured Flavobacteriales bacterium | reverse complement strand
GGCAGCGTCAGATGTGTATAAGAGACAGTCTACGATGTGTGTACACACTGTATCTAAAAAGTGTCTATCGTGAGAAACCACAATTACAGTATTCTTAAACTCTAATAAGAAATCCTCCAACCATGTTACTGTTTGAAGATCTAAATCATTTGTAGGCTCATCTAAAATTAAGTAATCAGGATTTCCAAAAAGAGCTTGAGCCAAAAGAACTCTTACTTTTTGATTACCATTTAATTCTATTAGTGGTTTATCATGATCAGACTCTCCTATTCCCAAACCAGACAATAGGTTAGCAGCATCTGGCTCTGCATTCCATCCGTCCATTTCAGCAAACTTCTCTTCTAAATCTGAAGCTTTCATTCCATCTGCATCAGAAAAATCCTCTTTTGCATAAAGAGTATTTTTCTCATCCATTATACTCCACAGCTCCTTATTCCCCATCATAACCGTATCAATAACTCTTACATTATCGAATTCAAAGTGGTCCTGTTTTAGTACAGACATTCTCATGCCATGCTCTAAAGAGATATGCCCTCCATTGGCATCTATATCTCCAGCTATAATTTTAAGTAAAGTGGATTTTCCCGCTCCATTAGCGCCTATGACACCGTAGCAATTGTCTCCATTGAACTTAATATTAACTTCATCGAATAATACCCTTTTTCCGTATTGAAGAGAGATGTTATTAACTGACAACATTATTTGTGGATTTTAAAATGGGTGCAAAGATAGTATTTCGAGTCAGAGCACGAAACTAGATTCATCAAATTGAACTTGAAAAACTAAAATTGTATCTATAATTCTTAATAAAAGTACTGAGAATCAATTTTTAGTAATGAGATTCCTGAGAATAGAGTTTACTAAAGCTTATATCATCATTGTTAATTTATCTTTGTCTTAATGAAGAAAGCTCATACAATCAATGTTAATGGAACCCTTATGGATTTTCATACCCCAATGATTATGGGAATTCTAAACATTACTCCCGATTCATTTTATAGTGAAAGCCGAGTTATGGATATGAATGATCTATTATCCCGAGCAGAAAAAATGCTGAAAAATGGAGCTGACATTCTAGATATAGGAGGTTATTCTTCAAGACCTGGAGCTGAACACATATCAGAAGAAAAAGAACTAGAACGAGTAATTCCTGTTATAAAGGAAATAAAATCAAAATTCCCTGCGGCTATTATTTCTATTGATACTTTTAGATCTGGCGTGGCAAAAGCTGCTGTGGAAAACGGGGCTGACCTAATAAATGACATCTCAGGAGGAGATGGTGATTCAGAAATGTTTCAAACTGTGAAAAGTCTTAATGTCCCTTATGTTATAATGCATATGCAAGGCACTCCACAATCTATGCAAATCAACCCTTCTTATAAAAACGTGGTTCAAGAAGTTTATAAATCACTCAATAAAAAAATCAATGAATTGAATCTTTTAGGAGTGGCTGATGTCATAGTAGATATGGGATTCGGTTTTGGGAAAAATATTGAACATAACTATACACTTCTTCAAAACATAGAGTATTTCCACTCCCTTAATTGTCCTGTCTTAGTAGGTCTATCCAGAAAATCAATGATCTACAAACCGTTAAATTCTACGCCAGAAAAAGCGTTAATTGGGACCATAGCATTAAATACTATTGCAACGCTTAAAGGAGCAAACATTTTACGCGTTCATGATGTAAAAGAAACTAGAGAAATGATTCAGCTTTATTCCTTGATGAAGGAAATTTGAGCATCACTATCAGAGAATTTCACTACATAAACACCAGATGACAACTCACTCACATTTATACTAGAGCTATTATTAACCACAACTTTCTTTACCAACTTTCCATCTGCTGAATATACTAGAACTTCTCCTTTGATTCCTTCTATAAAGAGTTCATTTTGAGCTGGATTCGGATAAAACTTGATTGTGCTAGTAATGTCTTCAATTCCTAAGTAATTATTAGTAAACGTTCTTACTTCTGATTCTATTCCAACTCTACAAGTTGATGGTGCTACTAATTTCCAATAAAATGTTCCTAGTTCAGAATATTCATAAGAAGTGCCTACTACATCTTCTTCTACCAAAATATTACTAAAGTCTGCATCATCTGAAATGATTAGTGTGTATGTAGATAATTCACCAATAGCATCCCAAGAAAGGGTCACCGAAGGCTCATCTGAATCGAACCCGTCTACAGGTGTGAAACCAGAGAAAACAGGAAGGTCTCCATTGGTAACTACAACTTTCAGAAATTCAGTAAAAACTGTTTCTTGTTCTCCAGAATCAAATAGAGTTACTGGGATTGTATATGTTCCTTCATCTATTACATCTTCGAAGATGACAATTACAGGTATTCTACCCGGAGCTTCTATTTCTCCAATTTCTACTGACATATTATTCGGTAAAAAGTCTGTACTATAAGCTTCAGTAATCGCTGTGTTTGACGTGACATCAATATAAAATTCTACTTGGTCGGTGTTAGCACAGACTTCTGCATATCTATAAGCATTAATCAAAGTTGGCCTTAATATGAAAAAATCAGAATACATGTCCGACATAATAACCGTTCCGCTAGGGAAATAAGCATAATTACTCCATGTTCCACTATAATTTTGATCGTCATCTTCTGGCTGAGAATCGAAATATCCTATTTCAGAAATTTCATTTTCGTACACATTTCCAATATCTAATATTCTTAATCCAGACCTATAATTACTTTGATAACAAAGGCTTCCGTTATTATATAAATTGTGATCAATGGCTGTACTTGAACCAAAGTAATCAAAATGAATTATTGGATTGTCCAAATCTCGAACATCCATAATTATGGTTTTGGTAGTAGCTGTGAAACCTGAAGTTTCATCTATTTCATCGTTAAAAATGAAAAAACTACCATCGTCTGTTAACCACCCTTGATGTGTGTATGCACTTAGTTCATAACCAAGAGTAGAAATCTGAATTGGATCTGTCTTATCTGTAACATCTACAATAGTTATGGCATCTTCATTGGCACAAAAAGCAATCTCTCTGCCGAAGTAATCTCCATCTGGCCCGTTATAATTCAAAACGTGAGCATCATGTGTATAATCATCTTCTCCAAACCCACCCACAATAACTGGATTTAATGGGTCATTGATATCTACAAAATGAAGTCCTCCTGCAAAACTTTCTGTTCCTACTCCATAAGCAAATCCCGATTCTTCATTGATCACAATATTATGAGCACTTCCAAATCCATCATAATAAGCTGACACTTCGAAAGTAACCGGAGTTAACTCAAAATCTGCTAATAATTCTTCCAAATTGAACACCTGCATTCCATGTCCGTCTGCCTCACTTACTATGAAAGCATGATTCTGAAAAACTTTAATATCTCTCCATAAGCTGTTTCCTGTGGCAGTAGGTAAAAACCCCAACACCTCCGGATTTAGAGGGTCAGTAACTTCTACAAAACTGGTTCCATTTCTTAAGCCAACTATGGCAAATTCTCTTCCTGAATTCTCTTCAGTCCATCCCCAAACATCATTCATGTTTTGAATTCCTCCTAAGTCTGCTAGTGAAATAGTAGACATTAAGTCAACGTTTTCACATGGGTATATTCCGGCCATTCCATCTACACATGGAGTTTGAGAAAACATTGTAGTCGAAGCTATTAGAATAGCTCCAATAAATAATTGGATTTTTTTCATGAAATGGATTATGTATTTAATAAAAACTCAATAGAATTTACCCTACCAGTTTTCTACTTCAGATTCAAAACTCTCTAATGATAAATATTCATTATTCTGAATCTGGTGTTCAGCTTGTTGAATACATTTTAGAAACTCACTTTTTATTACAGGTGAGTTATTGGGTCTTTTTCCTATTACTAAGGACTTACTCTTCTCTTCGAAATCAAGATCGTCTTTTGACTCTAATAACCTAATGAGTAACTTCTCATCTGACTGAGAAGTTACCCAATTGATTAATTCTATTCTTAAATCGTTTATAGACATTATTCAGCTTAGTTACGTAAACCTTTTCTTAAATGACCGTAAGTACGGCTATAGAAAAGCATTTGTTCTTCAAAAGACATCCCATAACTAACTTTTACATCTGTAATGTTTCCGTCTTTGTCTTCAATAGCTTCTAATATCGGATTAATAAACCCACCATAAGCTGGAGACTTTAGTGTAGCTGCTCTATCAAGAACTTGCTGATGAACATCCTGATTCACTTTAACTCCGTATCCTTCTACAAGAGCTTCAGCTGCTTTATAATCACCTTTTGATTTGATAGTTTGAACTTGCTGAAGTAACTCTCCAAATAAAGCTTGAAGTTTAGTGTAATCTTTAACGTTATAGAAAATCTTACCATCTCTTTCTACTTTCTCAATTACCTCTACACCACCTTTTTCTACAACCCAATGAGCTATCCAAGCTCTGTTTCTCATATGAGCTTCTTCTATGTCAGCACCTTTATCTAATCTTCTCAACTGAGCTAACATACCGTTTCTGATATAAGAATCATATTCTGCTCTTCCGACATCCGTGGATTCCATTAATCCTAATTCTACAAGCTTTTCGTCTAGCATGAAGTAAAGTGCTACTAAATCAGCTCTTCCTTCTTCTATTGTACTTGCATAACTTTTAAGAGTTTCTTTAGGGGTTCCTACACCTTCTTCAATTTTCCCACTCGCATGTCCTACTACCTCATGTAAAGCTGTATGCATTTTACCTGCCACATCTCCATATTTTTTAGCCAAAGCTATTTCTTCTTCATCATGACTAAATTCACTTAACATTCCGCTTCCTCCTGCTTTATCATAAGCATAAACAATGTTACCTAAGCTTACTGATTTAGAACCATACTGAGCTCTTATCCAGTTTGAATTAGGAAGGTTAACTC
Source organism: uncultured Flavobacteriales bacterium (assembly GCA_913057815.1). Lineage (GTDB taxonomy): Bacteria > Bacteroidota > Bacteroidia > Flavobacteriales_D > Sanyastnellaceae > ASP10-05a. Next base: position 995 of record CAJXOV010000163.1, on the reverse strand, counting down.
CAATAGGTGTGCTAGGAGATGCATCTCCAGCTTCACTAGCTACATTTACTACTTTATAGGACACTCCTACCACCTTTTCTTTTCTATGTTCCGGAAGGAAAGGTGAGTTATCTTCAAACCATTGTACATTATCCATAAGAACCTTCATTCTTCCTGAAGCATCCACATCATTAATTTCTACTACAGTTTCATAAGAACCTCTATATCCTAAAGGATCATTATATACTTCAATAAATCCGTTTATGTAATCTACATCACCATCTACAGCCGCAGCCCATTGAATATTATAGTCATCCCAAATTTTTAAATTTCCAGTCTTGTAATATTCTATTAGTTTTCTTAATGCAGTAGCTTTTCTTGGAGTTTCAGCAATTTTTTCAGCTTTTTCTAACCAGAATACTACACGCTCTAAAGCTGGACCATAAAGTCCTCCTATCTTATAAACGTCTTCCATTATAGTCCCATCAGCGTCTTTATATAATCTGCTGTTTAAACCATGTTCGATAGGTCTTTTATCAGTCTTGTCACTTTTAGCCTTATAAAAAGCTTCTGCTTCTTCCGTACTAATGTCTGGAGCATAGAAATTAACTGCTGAACTTTCTAGCAATCCTTTTTTAGGATTAAGTTCAACTTTCTTCTTATCCATTTCTGGATCGAAGACTGCTTGCAACGCTTCGGTAGAAATAGTTCCTCCAGCTTCGGCAAGTGCTCCTTGGAACCATTCCTTTGAAAACTCTGGTGTGAATTTCATCATTGAATAATGATGGTGGATTCCATTGGCAAACCAAACTCTTTTAGTGTATTCAGCAAATGACTCCCAATCAGAAGAAGTTTTATCACTTTCATACTTAGTATAAACAGTTTCTAAAGCCTCTCTAATCTCTAAATTATGTCTATAATTCTGATCCCACATCATATCTCTTCCTGCCAATCCAGCTTGTCCTAAGTCTGTCTCTTATACACATCTGACGCTGCCGACGAATAGAGAGGTGTAG
>CAJXOV010000162.1 GCA_913057815.1 uncultured Flavobacteriales bacterium | reverse complement strand
AAATTCAAACTGCCTGACCACATCGATTTTGAACTCAACACTTCAATTGAAAACATGGAATTCAGGGAGTTTTCTGCCTCAGAAGTAAGCAGTTTAATGAAGCTTAAAAACCGACAGCTAAAAATATCTCCTCTTAAAATGAAAACTTCGGAAGGTGAGTTTAACTCTTCTATAACTATAACACAGGTTTCTGAAGATAAATTAAACATCGTGAGTGACGGCCGGATTATTAATATGAATATCAGCGATTTATTTGAAAGTTTTGAAAATTTCGGACAGAAGTTTATTACTAATAATCATTTGGAAGGAACCATAACCAGTGACTTCTCTTTCCGTGCATCTATGAATAATGAGCTAGAGCTAGAGCCTAAAAGTATAGATGCTGTGGCCGATTTAGTAGTAACGGATGGCGAACTTATTGGTCAAAACTCCTTAATGGAGGTTGGTGATTATTTAGTAGAAAAAAAGCTGGTTAATGCTATGACTAACGTGAATTCGATTTCGAAAAAACTGGAACACGTGAAATTCTCTAAGCTGAGCAACACGATTATCATTAAAAACGAGACTGTTCAAATTCCTAAAATGAATGTGTTATCGGACGCGCTTAATATTAAAGCAGAAGGGTCTCATAATTTTGACAACCAAATATCTTACTCAATAGGGTTTGACCTAGCTGACCTCACTAAGCGTGAAGGACTGGCAGATGATGAAAAGGGAATGTCTAAATATGTTTTCATTTCTATGAATGGTAGCACTTCAGATCCTGAATTTGGATACGATAAACTAGCCGTTAAAAACCAGAGAAAAGAGAATAGAAAAGAAGAAAAGCAAAAAATCAAATCTTTGGTTAAAAATGAATTCTCAGCTAAAACTTCATCTGCTGTAATCGACAAACCGAAAGAACAACAAGATAAAAAGCCACGCGTTACTATAGAGTGGAATGATTCTACTGACAAAAAGAAATCATCAACTCCAGACAAAGAGAAAAAAGCCAAAGAAATCATCAACAATTCACCGTCAGAAGAAGATGATGATGATGATTTTTAAGCAGAACTGATAGACTAATTTTATAACTTAAATTCTTTACCTATGAATAACAAAGTTTACATCGCCCTCATAGTCCTTTTAGGAATTCTATGTGCCTTTTTAGGCTGGAAAGTTTCAGCAAAACAGACAGAGATAGTTGAAAAAACAACTGAGGTAGCAGATGTTAGCGCGGATAGAGAGCGCGTACAACTGGAGCTTGAAAAAATGAAGTTCAGTTATGATACTTTGAGAACTGATAACGAAATGCTCACTGCCGAAATGATTTCTCAAAAAGAACAAATCGATGGTTTACTCCAAAAAGTGAAGAATAGAGATTATGACGTGTACAAAATCAAAAAGGAAGCTGAGACTCTAAGGGGAATAATGAAAGGGTATGTATACCAAATTGATTCACTGAACCAACTCAGCCGAGCACAAGCAGATGAAATCTCAGGATTAAGAACTGATTTAGGAAACGAGAGAGTTAAGAGAGATAAGCTTACTAGTCAAAAGGAAGAGTTAGAAGGAAAATTAGAAGCTGGAGCCATATTAGCAGCTGGAGATATTTCGAGTAATGCCATTCGTTTAAAAAGCTCAGGGAAACAAGTAGAAACAGAAAGAGCATCTAAAGCTGAATTAATTAAAACTTGTTTCAGTTTAAGAAAAAACCTTATCAGCCCTCCGGGTGACAAGTTTATTTACCTAAGAATTCAAGCACCTAACGGAACTATTATGAACCCTAGCGGAAGCGAGGCCAGTAGAATGTTTGACGGAGAATTAGGATCATATAGTATAAGAAGGGTAGTGAATTATGCCAATGAAGAAATGGATGTGTGCGTGTTTTATAACATCCCTAATTCTAGTACTCTTAAGAAAGGAGATTACACTATTTACATCTACGAACAAGAGCATAAGATTGGTCAAACCTCTTTAAGTCTCAATTAAACTGATATTTATACTTATTGTTTTTTGCAATATTTATGTTAATTTTTTATGCACTGGCATAGAATGCTGTAACTTTATCTCTAAGTAATCGTCTTGCCTACATGTTACACTCTTCCTACATAAAAAAAAGCCTTGCTTTTCTGTGGTTAACCGCTTCTATCTTTTTAGGGTCTGTGCATGTAGTATCTGGAGTTTTAGATTGTAAAGGAGATACTGATCCTCAGAAGACGGGTACGACAGAATCTCCTACTCAAGCGCTTCACGGGGAAGTAGAGGTGAGCTTCAAAATTGGATTAGACGGTAAGGCTAACATTCTAGACATTAAGTCTGAAAATCCTGATTTAGTAGATTATGTCAGAACCAAGCTGAATAAAATTCAACTTCAAAAAGACGATATAAACATAGATGAAATAATCACCTATAGATTTATATTCAAAAAAGAGGCGTAAAAAATCTCTTTACATCCCCTTTAATTCTCTGCATCTTTTCTTCACCTATCTTTGCGGTGCAATACCATGGCAGGAAAAAAACCAGATATTCGAAATATTTCATTCCAAGTTCTTTTAGACTGGACCCTGGAAAACAGTTTTCCTAAGTTCAGGGCCAAGCAGATTTATGATTGGTTATGGAAGAAATCTGTTACATCCTATGAGCAGATGCCTAATGTTCCTAATGCTATAAAGGAAAAGCTTCAGGAAAGTTTCGATTTTTCATTCTTGACTGTAGCTGATGAGCAGGTCAGTGAAGACGGAACAGTAAAGGCCGCATTCAACACTCCCGTAAAGCAGACAGTAGAAGGCGTACTTATTCCTACTTCGAGCAGGATGACAGCTTGTATTTCATCTCAAGCAGGCTGCAGTTTAGCCTGTAAGTTCTGCGCTACAGGTCGGTTAAAACTTCTTCGTAATTTATTGCCCGGTGAGATCTATGATCAAGTAGTTTATCTTAAAAATCAAGCGGCTACCAGATACGATATTAACCTAAGTAACATAGTGTATATGGGAATGGGTGAGCCATTACTAAATTATGCCAATGTCCTTAAGTCTATAGAACACATTACTTCACCTGAAGGATTGGGAATTTCTCCTAAAAGAATAACTGTCTCTACAGCGGGTATAGCTAAAATGATTAAAAAACTGGGAGATGATGAGGTTAGATTTAATCTGGCCCTTTCTCTGCATGCGGCTAATGATGCTAAGAGAACAGAGATTATGGAAATCAATGACACCAATAATCTAGCTGCTCTAAAAGAAGCACTGGAGTATTTCCATGAAAAAACAGGAACTAGGGTAACATTTGAGTATATCATCTTCAAAGATTTTAATGATACCATCGAAGACGCCAAAGAATTGGCTGAATTTGCCAAATGTGTGCCTTGCAAAATTAACATCATAGAATACAACCCAATAGATGATGGTGAGTTTGAACAAGCAGATCCTAAAAAAGTAGATGCATTTGCTACGTTCTTAGAAGAAAAATGCAATCTAATAGTTCATGTAAGAAGATCTAGAGGAAAAGACATAGACGCAGCTTGTGGCCAGTTGGCTAATAAGAATAAAGCTGGGAATGTTGTGTTTAAGAGTTAGGCTACTTTTTTTTGTTATTGCGCCCAATGATAAGTCCAACCTCTTGAAAGACATAAAAATTTCGCCTTTCGGAGATATCATTGTTTGTGTTTAGGTAAGTCCGCCTCAAGGAGGTATGCGTTCGTTCGGCCATGTTATCATGTACCCTCCATTTTGGATGAAACCCTAGTGAAAAGTAAGGTGAAACATAATAGTTTTTACGTTCAATTCTTGGTGCTATTGTTATTCCAAAAGACCAAAACATTTCTTTAAGTAAAACCGCGTCAAATCTCTCGTTGGTTGTTGAAGATGTTATGGTGTTTTCGGATTCAAGACCTGGATAGGTGACCAATCTATATTCAGAGCTATATTGAGAATGGTTCGACTCCTTCTCATGGAGTAACTTTTCCAAATGTAAAAAACATCCAATATTGAGTTTGAAAGCGCTCTTTTCTATTAAGGTCCTTACTCGTTGAGTATTTATCCCAAGGTAATTATAAGACACTTTTGCCTTAGAAAAAACCTTGTTGCTATAATAAGAATACTCATCACCACTCGTGTCATTGCTATATGAATCTATGTTCAGTTTTTCCATATAAAAACTAAACCCAATTTCCCAAGAGCTCTTTTCTTGCGTTAGCTGCCATCCAGCAAATAGATAATTATTTGTATTCTTTACAAACTCATTATTCTGAAATGTAGACCTTTCCGTTCTTTGGCTAATGCCTAATGTAAAAGCCGTGTTTTGACAAAACGAATATGAGCTTATCCCAATTACTAAAAGAAAACAGCCTATTATTCTTATCATGAGTATTAGTCTAAGATTTTGACTAAGGATGGTATTGATTATACAGACAAGAACCCTAAACCCCTCACATACAGATTGTTTAATTAACGTTGTGTGTTTTATTGATGGGAAAACGGCCAAAAAAAAGCCCATTGCAACGCAACAGGCCTATAATCAATAAATCCTTTTAATACTAATCATCTAGCTTAAGAACTGCTAAAAACGCTGCCTGAGGAACTTCTACATTTCCTACCTGACGCATACGTTTCTTCCCTTTCTTCTGCTTTTCTAGTAGCTTTCTTTTTCTAGAGATATCACCTCCATAACACTTGGCTGTTACATCTTTTCTTACAGCAGAGATAGTCTCTCTAGATATAATCTTAGCTCCTATAGCTGCCTGAAGCGCTATCATGAACTGCTGACGTGGAATTAATTCCTTTAGTTTTTTACATATTCTCTTTCCTAGATTATGTGCATTGTCTGCATGAATTAATGCTGATAGTGCATCTACCGGGTCTCCGTTTAGCAGAATATCCAGTTTTACCAGCTTAGAAGTTCTGAATCCTGTTCTCTGATAATCAAAAGAAGCATACCCTCTAGAAACCGACTTTAATTTATCATAGAAGTCAAATACAATTTCTCCTAACGGCATATCAAAAGTTAACTCTACTCTGTCTGCAGTTAAATAAACTTGGTTTTTTATTTCCCCTCTCTTTTCTATAGCCAAACTCATAATAGCTCCCACATATTCACTTTTACTAATGATTTGTGCGCTTATGTAAGGTTCTTCTAAATAATCTATTCTACTAATATCAGGCATGTCGCTAGGGTTATGAAGCTCTATCATTTCCCCTTTCTTCATATATGCCTTATAGCTAACGTTAGGAACCGTAGTAATAACAGTCATGTTAAACTCACGCTCTAACCGCTCCTGAATAATCTCCATGTGCAGCATTCCTAAGAATCCACATCTAAAACCAAATCCTAACGCCATAGAAGATTCTGGCTCAAACACTAATGACGCATCGTTTAATTGAAGTTTTTCTAATGAAAACCTTAACTCCTCAAACTCATCGGTATCTACAGGATAAATCCCGGCAAAAACCATCGGTTTTACATCTTCAAACCCTTGAACGGCCGCATCACACGGGTTCGCTTTAAGGGTTACAGTATCTCCTACTTTTACCTCTTTAGCTATTTTAATACCCGAAATAATGTATCCAACATTTCCCGCGCTTAACTCTTGTCTAGGGACTAAGTCTAGGCCAAGGGTACCTATTTCATCTGCTATATATTCAGATTTCGAATTAACGAATTGTATAATGTCTCTCTTTTTAATCGTTCCATTGAGCACTCTCACATAAGCGATAATTCCCCTAAATGAGTTAAAAACAGAATCGAAAATCATAGCCTGAAGTGGGGCAGAAGGATCTCCTTTAGGAGCCGGTACTCTTTCTATAACAGCTTTAAGAATGTCGAGGACTCCTAGTCCTGTTTTTCCACTGGCAGGAATCACATCATCAGCGCTTCCTCCTATTAGCTCTACTATCTGATCTGTTACT
>CAJXOV010000161.1 GCA_913057815.1 uncultured Flavobacteriales bacterium | reverse complement strand
TGTAGAGAGGTCTCGTGGGCTCGGAGATGTGTATAAGAGACAGTAATAGAGTATATAATGTCACGAGTAGCCTTGCTTTGATCTTTATGCACAGCCACGCTAGTAACGTGCTGCACTTGTTGATTGATTGCAACCATACAAAATTGAAATAAGCTTTCCTTAAACTTCTCATCAAAAAATGATTCTTCTTCAAAGAAATCTGTGAGTGCTTCCATTATTTCACTTAAATCATATTCTTCTCGTAGTAATTTGTTCTCCGCTATAGCGGTATCTAACAAATTAGTACAACAAAACATAAAGTCATACCATTCTTCAGGAACCTCGATTCCACTATTTCTCGCCATTTGAATCCTCAAAAACGCACTCCAGAATAAAACTGAATTATCATCTTTAATATAACTAAGAGGAAATTTTTCTTTTTTCATGCTAGAAGTCCAATAGTGTTTAGTTAAGTCAAGGATAAGAAAAAAGAGCCGATTTGCACGACACATGCACGACACTTTTGTTTTTGAAGAAAATTTATTTTTTTGATTGAATCGCTGAAAGGCTTATTTACAAAGGGATTAAACACAAAAAAGCCTCTTATTTCTAAGAGGCTTTTATCGTTGTTGGCGGTCTGGACGAGACTCGAACTCGCGACCCCCTGCGTGACAGGCAGGTATTCTAACCAACTGAACTACCAGACCAGTTTTTGTATCTAAAGTCTTCTAACCATCCCGATAACTATCGGGAGAACTACCAGACCAGTTTTTTTATCCTTACTTTTCCTTAAAAGCGGAGCGCAAAGATAATTTCTTTTTTCCTTTCGGCAAGTGGTTTACTGAAAAAAAATAAAAAAAGTTTCACTTAGGTCTCTGTTTGTTTGATATGACCCGTTTTTAGAGTTGTTTCTTATATTTACACCTTCCTAATAATCAGCGAAAATGAAATTTACTTTCAGCCTTCTAATGCTATTTTCCCCTTTGTTTTTTACAGCTCAGATTGTCATTAATGAGTTTTCTGCCAAAGGTGGTGTGATCAGCAATGAAGAGAATGAAGATTGGTTAGAGATTACCAACGTTTCTTCTAGTCCAATCAACCTTTCAGATTATTTTCTATCTGATGATTCTAATGATCTTGAAAAGTGGGGGATGCCCGATTATTCGATGAGTCCAGGTGAAATTCTATTAATATTAGCCTCTGGGAATAGCAGCTATGTGAACACTGGAGTTTGGCAGTCATTTGTTTTAGCAGAGAATGACTGGAGTTATTTTCCTGCTTCTGAGGAACCATCAGTTGACTGGAAGTTTTTGAGTTTTGATGATTCTTCTTGGGATGAATCCTCAGGAGGTTTTGGATATGCCGATGAAGATGATGGTACTCCGGTAGAGGGTTTTCCATCTATTTACTTGAGGAAAATTTTTCAGGTAACTGATGTGACCGCTATTTCTGAAATAATTCTACATGCTGACTATGATGACGCCTTTGTAGCCTATTTGAATGGAACTGAAATAGCTCGCTCTTCAAACATTGAAGGTCTCTCTCCAGCTTTTGATACCTATGCCACCGTGGATCATGAAGCTTCTTTAAGTCAAGGTTTGTTGCCTGAAACTTATACATTAGATAATGGTGATGTTCAGAATTTGATAGTTGACGGTGATAATATATTAGCCATTCAAGTTCATAATGTATCCAATACTAGCTCCGACATGAGTAGTAGTTTTTATGTCACAGGATTCGTTGATTCATTTAATCCAATCTATCTTCCAAATCCAGATTGGTTTCTTGCTGGTTTAAATACTTCGTTATTTGAAACCAATTTTAAAATTGGAAGTGGTGAACAAATTATTATTAGTGACATTGACGGATTAATCATTGACTCTAAAATCGTTCCTGAAAATTTAACTACTGGTTTATCTTTTGGAAGATCTCCAGATGGGATTGGTGAATGGTGTTTTTTTGATTTCCCCTCACCAGCAGAGTCCAATGGAAATAGCTGGTGTTACAATGGAATAGCCTCCAATCCAATTATTAATTTACCATCTGGATGGTATACAGAAAATGAAGTCTTAAATGGAAATGCATTAGAAGGAGATCTGCGATACACTACGAATGGTGATATTCCAACTGTCGAGAGCCCTATCTTTTCAGAGGTAACCTTGGATGAAAACGTTTCTTATTCTTTCAGGGTGTTTTCCGAATTAAATTACCTGCCAAGTATAGTCCTGGATAGAACCTACATTTTTGATGAAGATAACCATAGTTTGCCCGTATTTTCTATACATACGGATGAGGCTAATTTGTGGGATTGGGATGAAGGGATTTATGTTTACGGTCCTAATGCAGACTTAGAGAATTTCCCGTATTTCGGGAGTAATTTTTGGGAACCTTGGTCTAAGATGTCAAGGTTAGAATTCTTTAACGGTGCCAAAGAATTAAAAGCTGAAGAATATTTAGATCTTGAAATTCATGGAGGGTGGAGCAGAGGAGAAAACCAAAAGTCATTTAGATTTGATTTCAAATCATCATATACAGGAAATTTGGACGAAGCTCTTTTTTCTCAAAAACCACTTATCGAAGATGTAAATAATATCAATATTCGAACTGGAGGACAACATTTATGGACCGATAAATTTCAGGATGGATTATTCTCTAGAGTTGTTAATGATCTTCACCTTGATAACATGGCGTATGATCCTTGTTTACTTTATTTAAACGGAGAGTTTTGGGGTGTTTATGGCATCAGGGAGAAAATGGACGAACATTATATAGAGTCCAATCATGATATAAATTCAAACGAAGTAGACTTACTAAATTCTTGGACAGCATTAGAAGGATCTGATGCGCATTTTATAGAAACTTACAATACTTTAATGTCAGCTAACCCTAATCTTTCAGGGTATTATGAAACGGCTAATGGAAGATTGGATTTGGAGAATTATATGGACTACTTCATAGCCGAAACTTACTTCCAGAACTATGATTGGATGGGTATAGGTTGGGGATTGAATAACACCAAACTTTGGCGTCCCCAAACAGATGAAGGAAGATGGAGATACATGATGTACGATTTAGATTTTGGATTTAGTTTTCTTTGGGGAAGTGCTGAAGATAATTTTATAGACGCGGCCAGAAGCCCAATGAATCCAAATATGCATTCTGAATTGTTTGATAAACTTTTAGAAAACAACCAGTTCAAGTGCGAGTTTGCTCAACGTTATGCTGACGTAGTAAATACTACTTTCCAACCCGATGTTTTTTCCGAAAAGGCGGGTCAAATAGTTGGTCAGCTTTCAGGAGCTATGGTTGAACACACAGATCGATGGGCTGAAAATGTATCTGTCGAAGATTGGCTTATTGAAGTCGAAGATATAGTTGATTATAACACAACCAGAATTCCATTTTCTCGAGATCATGTAAATGAATCCTTGAATTTAGGAGGCCAGTTTTCAATTTCATTTGATGTAGTACCTGAAGGAGCAGGAAGTATTCAAGTAAACACCATTCAGCCAGAAACCTATCCTTGGACAGGAGTATACTTTAATGGATGTCCAGTTCAAATTATAGCCAATCCAACGGAAGGTTTCTTGTTCGATTCTTGGGATTCTAATGGAATTATATCCGAAGGTTCTGAAGATCCAATTCTGCTTGAAAATTTGTTTCAAAATGATGTTTTTACTGCCAATTTTTCAGTAGATGATGGAGTGTCAATTACAGAAAAAGTAACTCAACCTACTCTTGAAGTTTTCCCGAATCCTACCTCAGGAGAAACTACGCTTAACTATACGTCATCTCATATAGAGGATTTACAAGTCACCATCTATAATACACTCGGAAATGTAGTTTATAGCGAAGACTTTAATAAATTGAACAGAGAGACTTCAATAGAGCTTGATCTATCGATCTATGGAAAAGGGATGTATATAGTAGAATTGACTTCTGATTCTAGTTCGTTTTCTAAAAGAGTAGCGGTGCAATAGACAGAAAAACAAGCCGGCTCATTCTTCAGTTGATAAGATGAATAGTTGATAAGTGTTCCAGTCGCACTAGGATTCACACTTTTTCATATTTAGGAAACGATAAAGTTCTCATCTCTTCACTAAGCTAGAATTAAAATCAAGTCTGCTTTGAACTTTCTGCTAAAACTAGTATTAGAATCAGCATTAAATAATTATTAATTAAAAAGCCAGTATTAGAATATGAGCTGTCAATTGTCAATTGTCAACTTTCAATTATTCAAAGCATTTTCTTCCTTTTCACAAGGTATTGAAGAAGGATTTGATTGAATCCAGTATTGATGTCGGCTTCTACGAAATCTATTCCATATTGGCCGCATTTCAACTTCAGTTCAGCCGTGAACTCAGTTATTCCTTTTACGTATTCCTCCCGAACATCTCTTGGGTTTACTTTCACTTCGTCTCCACTTTCCATGTCCACAAAAGTGTAAGGCCTATTGGCAAAATCAAAATCCAGTTCCTTAGACTTATCTACAGTGTGAAATAATATTACTTCGTGTTTGTTGTGCTTTAAATGTTGCAACGCAGAGAATAATTCATCTGATCTTTCAGAATTATCTAGCATGTCTGAGAATATAACCACAAGTGACCGTCTAGGAATACTCTCCGCTATTTCATGAAGTGCGTCTACTGTGAAAGTTTGTTTCTGATCGGGTTTGTCCATGTTATTCAGCAAACCTTCCAACTCATTGTAAAGAAACTGATGGTGTGTGGCACTACTTTTAGCTTTTGTTTTTAAAGAAACTGTATCAGAAAAAAGGCTTAATCCAACAGCATCTCGTTGCCTTCTAAAAAGTTCAATCATAGCAGCAGAAGCATAAATCGAAAATTTTAGTTTGTTCAACTCATCAGAATCAGCTTTCACATTGGCAGGAAAGTACATACTAGAGCTATGGTCAATTACTAAATGACATCTCAGGTTAGTTTCCTCTTCATAACGCTTGATAAAAAGTTTTTCGGAACGTGCATAGAGCTTCCAGTCTATATGTCTGGTAGATTCACCCGAATTGTACAATCTATGCTCTGCAAATTCCACAGAAAATCCATGAAACGGACTCTTGTGCATTCCAGTTATAAATCCTTCCACGGCTTGTTTAGCCATGAATTCAAGCTTACTAAGCTGTTGAAACTTCCTTCTATCTATATTTAACGCCATATTCTTTTGAGTGGATGCTAATTTAACGAAAGTCAGTCATCAATAGTTGTGAAAAATGACTAATACCTATTTTAATTATAAATGGTTAATGATGAATTATTCCATTCAGCTTTTATAATTGGGGATTGATATTTAGGAGATTCATATAGTATTAAACATCACTCTAAAAATTCATTATGTCTGAAGTTTAACTTTCTTCATTCTTAATTTCTCATGTCTACCGTCTGAAATCAAAGTTCCTTAACTTTGATTCATGGAAATCAACACACTTCTTCAGAATCAATTTGGTCTAGATTTTGAGCCAGAATTAATATCTGAAATATCTAATTGTGGTAAGCTTAAAACTATTGCACCGCACACAACTATGATGGAGATAGGACAGGAGATTTCTCACATTCCATTGCTGATTTCTGGTTCTATAAAGATCTTTACGGAAGATGAGTCTGGAGATGAACTGTTTTTGTACTATTTAGAACATGGTGACACATGTGCTATGACGCTTAAGTGTTGCTCTGGAAAAAAGAAAAGTAATATTCACGCCATTACAGATGAAGAAACTAAAATCATTTTTATACCTGTACATAAAATGGACGAATGGATGGTGAAATATGTGAGTTGGAGAAACTTTGTGTTGGATAGTCATCACGTTAGAATGAAAGAACTACTAGAAGCAGTAGATAGCTTAGCGTTTATGAATATGGACTGTCTCTTATACACATCTCCGAGCCCACGAGACCTCTCTACATC
>CAJXOV010000160.1 GCA_913057815.1 uncultured Flavobacteriales bacterium | reverse complement strand
GCTCGGAGATGTGTATAAGAGACAGGAAATGGATTTGAAGTAAACACTACTTGTCGACTATCTGATGAACATAACAGTATAGTTAAAGCACTCTCTGGAAATTCAATTCACCCTTTAAGTAATGCCATAAACAGTTCAATTAAAGGCGGAGAAACTGAGGTAATTTCAAATTTCAGTGAAATAGCTGGACAAGGGATTTCAGGAGTCATTAATGGAGAACTCTATAAACTTGGCTCCGGTTCATTTACAGATTCGAAAACAAACGATAATGCTCAAAATAGTACTCAGGTTTTCTTCACAGAAAATGGCAAACTTCTTACTACATTCTATCTCGAACAAACATATCGCTCAGGGTTAGAAAGCATTATTACAAAGTTAAAAACCAAGTATAAACTTTACCTTCTCTCGGGAGATAATGACAGAGAAAAAGAGAAACTTGAAAAATGGCTAAAACTCAATGAACTTCATTTTGATCAATCACCTGCAGATAAATTAGAGTTCATTTCTAAACTTCAAAAAAAACAAGAGAAAGTCATGATGTTAGGAGATGGATTAAATGATGCAGGTGCTTTAAAACAAAGTGACTTTGGAATAGCAGTGTCAGATAGTGTTCATCAATTCTCTCCTGCATGTGATGCTATTCTTAGAGCTGACGAATTTTCTAATTTGGATAACTATCTATTATTCAGTAAAAAAAGTATAGGAATCATTAAGAGAAGTTTTATGATTTCGTTTCTATATAACATCATCGGTTTATCATTTGCGGTAACAGGTAACCTCTCTCCTATCATAGCCGCCATACTTATGCCCATTAGCTCGGTAACTGTAGTTCTCTTTAGCACTTTGGCCACTAGGAGCGTTGCAAAACACCTATTTCCTAAAAACTGATTTTAATCATCTTTTATGCTGATTCATGTCTTTCAGCACACAGAGCTATCAGGTCATCTTTGTTCTCTTTATGAGCGTAATATTTCTATTAATAATCATCAGTATAAGTGTGGCCAGTGTGTTTCTGGTAGGATTTATATGGGCCGTAAAAAACGGCCAATATGAAGATGACTACAGTCCATCAGTAAGAATGCTATTTGATGATGAAAGATTAATTAAAAAGAAGGATACAGAACTCGATACTCAAAAGGAAAAAACCAATCTTAATAAAACTCAACCACAAGCTTAAAAAATGGAATTAGAAAAGTTTGAATACGATAATAAGATAGTTAGAAACTTTACAGTGGCTACTATGATTTGGGGAGTTATAGGAATGTTAGTAGGTTTACTAGCCGCCACCCAATTAGTACTCCCTGATTTAAACCTAACCTCATGGCTAACTTTTGGGAGAATTAGACCATTACACACCAATGCAGTCATTTTTGCATTTGTAGGAAATGGAATTTTTGCCGGAGTTTATTATTCATTGCAACGCTTACTTAAAGCAAGGATGTGGAGTGATAAACTCAGTAATATTAACTTCTGGGGATGGCAAATAATTATAGTCTCTGCAGTTATTTCTTTACCTCTCGGGTATACTTCAGGAAAAGAATATGCTGAGCTTGAATGGCCTATAGATATAGCCATCACTATCCTTTGGGTAGTGTTTGGATGGAATATGTTCGCCACTATTCTTAACAGAAGAGTAAAACACCTTTATGTGGCTATTTGGTTTTACCTAGCCACATTCGTAACGGTAGCAGTTCTGCACATAGTTAACTCATTTGAACTTCCTCTTCATTTCATGAAAAGTTACTCATGGTATGCAGGAGTTCAAGATGCACTTGTACAGTGGTGGTATGGACATAATGCCGTAGCTTTCTTTTTAACTACACCATATTTAGGACTGATGTATTACTTCATTCCTAAAGCTTCCGGAAGACCTGTTTACTCTTATAGATTATCCATCATACATTTTTGGGCCTTAATATTTATTTATATCTGGGCAGGACCTCACCATTTACTATACACTGCCCTCCCTGACTGGGCTCAGAGTTTAGGAGTAGTGTTTTCGATAATGCTAATAGCTCCTTCTTGGGGTGGAATGTTGAACGGATTATTGACTCTAAGAGGAGCTTGGGACAAAGTTAGAGATGACGTAGTTCTTAAATTCATGGTGGTAGCTGTTACCTGTTATGGTATGGTCACATTTGAAGGGCCTATGATGTCACTTAAATCAGTGAATATTATTAGCCATTTTACTGATTGGACTATAGCCCACGTTCACATTGGAGGATTAGGATGGAATGGAATGCTCACGTTCGGTATGATCTATTGGCTAATACCTAAAATCTACAAGCGTGAGTTGTTTAGTAAAAAACTAGCCAATGTTCACTTTTGGTTAGGAACGTTAGGCATCCTAATTTATGCTATTCCTCTTTACTGGGCAGGATTTATGCAAGGTTTTATGTGGCAAGATTTCAATCCAGATGGAACACTTGTAAATAAAGATTTCTTAGACACGGTTACTAAGCTAAAACCTTATTACACACTAAGAGCCATAGGTGGTGGAATCTACATTATAGGTGTTTTCATTATGATGTACAATGTTTTCAAGACCATGCTAATCGGAAAATTGGAAGTCAATGAAGCTGTAGAAGCACCTTCACTTCCTAAACTTATAGGAAAAGAAGAAGGCGAGCACTGGCATAGAGTAATAGAAAGAAAGCCTGTAAGAATGATCATTGTTAGTTTAGTAGTGATACTTATAGGAGGAGCAGTAGAAATCATCCCTACTTTCTTAGTTTCTTCTAATGTTCCTACAATAGCCAGTGTAAAACCGTACTCTCCTTTAGAATTAGAAGGAAGAGATATATACCTGCGTGAGGGATGCTATAACTGTCATTCACAAATGGTAAGGCCATTGAGATTCGAAACGGCTCGTTACGGAGAATACTCGAAAGCTGGAGAATTTGTGTATGATCATCCTTTCCAATGGGGCTCAAAACGAACCGGCCCCGACTTACATAGAGAAGGTGTGGGAAATAAACAAAACAGACCTGACTCGTGGCATTACTTACATATGCTTGAGCCTACAGATATATCTCCTGGTTCCATTATGCCATCTTATGAATGGCTGATAGATGACGACTTAGATAAAACATATTCTGAGAGAAAAATCACTGCCATGAGGACTTTAGGAGTTCCTTATGAAATAGGATATGAAGAAAAAGTGCTGGAAGAAATGGAAGTTCAAGCAAGAGGAATAGCTGAGAATATTCTAAAAGATCTTCAGCCAGATGACTTCTCTCCTCAACAAGTGAATAAACTGAAAGAAAAAGAAATCATAGCACTTATAGCCTACATGCAAAGATTAGGTTCTGATATTCATAAAGATTCTGAAGAAATTTTAAACAAATAAAACAATGTTGAAATTTATAAAACACCACATGACTGGGATAGATGGAATAGAAATTTATCCAATAATATCTTTATCCATATTCGTCTTATTCTTTGTAGGAATGCTGATTTGGGCCTTCAGAGAAGATAAAAGTAAAATAGAGGAATTAAAAAGTATGCCCTTCGACTAACTCTAATTCTTAAAAAGTAAAGACATGGATACGGAAACAATATTTTGGTTAGAAATAGTAATTATAGCGTTGCAATTGGTAGCCGTTTATGTAATGAGTAATACGTTAATAGCAGTTACCAAAAGTGACATTTTTAAAGAAAAGTTAATCAATCTTCATAATAAGAAAGAGGAGACCAAACCTTCCGCTCATAAAACAGGCATAGATCATAATTCTATAGTTAAGACTATTCTTATTGGATTAGTACTAATGAGTCCGTCTGTGGCAAGTGCATTAAGTCCTGCTACTAGTGAAACTTCAGAATTAACAGAAGTAGTTCTGTGGATTCCCGAATATGTAGTCTACTCCCTAGGCGTGCTGATTATAGTGCTAAGTTCTATTATTCTGTACTTCAGACATCTGATTATCACTTTTCTGAATATCGATAAACAGAATGAGGTTAAAGTGATTCCTATTAAGGAGCGCATCTCTTATAAAGTGATGAACGCATTAACTGATGTTGTATCTATTGAAGATGAGTCTTCTGTGTTAACGGATCATGAATATGACGGAATTAAAGAACTAGATAATAACTTACCGCCTTGGTGGAAATATGGATTCTATGCGAGTATAGTAATAGGAGTAATTTACTTCACACATTATCATGTCATTAAAACTGGAGATTTACAGACCTTGGAATATGAAAAAGTTATCGAAGCTAAAGAAATAGAAGTAGCTGCATACCTCAAATCCAAGGCGTTAAATGTGGATGAAAATTCAGTGGTAATGCTTAACACAGAGGCGGAATTATTGGCTGGAAAAAGTTTGTTTGGTAAATATTGTGTCGTATGTCACCAAGCAGATGGCGGAGGTAAAGTAGGGCCAAACTTAACGGATCCTTATTGGATATATGACGGAGATATAGCAGGATTATTTAGCACGATTAAATATGGTGCTAAAAGAGGAATGAAAAGCTGGAAAGATGAATTAAACCCAGTTCAGATTCAAAAATTATCTTCTTATATACTCACACTTCAAGGAACAAATCCAACAGATCCTAAAGCTCCGGAAGGAGATTTTTTCGAGCAGCCTGATGCCGACCCTATTCCTGAGAATGATGTGCCAAATGAATTAGAAACTCAAGAAAATTCTACTGTAGCAGAAAACAACTAATTATTCGCAAGTGAAAGAAGATTCCTTAGATTTTAGAGATAAGATAGCTACCGTAGATGAATCTGGGAAGAGAATTTGGGTTTTCCCTAAAAAACCTTCAGGTTGGTTTTACAATAAGCGAAAACTGCTCAGTTATTTTTTCCTAGCCTTTCTATTTGCTGGTCCTTTTCTAACCATAGGTGGACAGCCATTACTGCTAATAAACGTACTCGAAAGAAAGTTCATCATTCTAGGACAAATTTTTTGGCCCCAGGATATGCCCATTTTTGCCTTGGGAATGATCATAATGGTTGTCTTTGTTATTCTATTCACAGTGGTTTTCGGAAGACTTTTTTGTGGATGGGTATGCCCTCAAACCATCTTTATGGAGATGGTCTTTAGACGAATAGAGTATTGGATAGAAGGTGATTGGACACATCAAAAAAAACTAGACAAACAACCATGGAACGCAGAAAAAATTAGAAAAAAGACGCTCAAGCATATTCTCTTTTTCTTTATCTCTTTCTTTATAGCTAACACATTTCTTTCATACATTATAGGGTATAAAGCCTTATGGAATATCATTTTAGATAATCCCTTTGACCACCTAGGTGGACTAGCAGCTATCATCATTTTCACATCATTGTTTTATTCTGTATTTGCCTTCATGAGAGAACAAGTCTGCACTACTATCTGTCCTTACGGAAGACTTCAAGGTGTACTCCTAGATGACAAATCTTTAACTGTAGCTTACGACCATGTGAGAGGAGAAGACCGAGGGAAATTCAAAAAAACTGAAGACAGAAACGAATCAGGTAAAGGAGACTGTATAGATTGTGGACAATGTGTAGATGTATGCCCAACCGGAATAGATATCAGAAATGGAACACAACTTGAATGTGTGAATTGCACGGCATGTATGGATGCCTGCGATTTTATGATGGAGAATGTAGGTCTTAAAAAAGGACTCATCAGACTGGACTCAGAAAAAGGGATTCAAGAAAAACAAGGCTTCAAATTTACAGCTCGAGTGTTGTCCTACTGCGCTGTACTGGTTATTCTGGTGGGAGTAATGACAGGTATGATTATTAGTAGATCGGATTTTCAAGTGACAATTCTACGAACAAGAGGAACCATATTCACTAAAATGGACGACAATCACTATAGCAATGTATATGATATTACACTACTCAATAAAACTACCGAGGAGTTTCCTGTAGCTGTCTCTTATACACATCTGACGCTGCCGACGAATAGAGAGG
>CAJXOV010000159.1 GCA_913057815.1 uncultured Flavobacteriales bacterium | reverse complement strand
GATGTAGAGAGGTCTCGTGGGCTCGGAGATGTGTATAAGAGACAGTTATAACTCAGATGTGATTTATACTTGGATAGAAGATGAAGATCTTGAGGTTTTATCAGATTTATTGGCTACCTATCAATCTACAGAGTCAAACGTGATTACATTAACGGCAAATGCAGGATGTGGGAATATAGCCAGTGCTGAAACTACCATTTTTATTACTTCCGAACCTATACAAATCCAATTGGTTAATGACACCGTAATTTGTTTTGATGGCTCGGCTTTTCTTCATGCTCAATCATCAGGAGGAACGGGTGAGTTAGGTTTTACGTGGATAGGAAATAATGATCAGATTTCAGGTAATCCAATAACTGTGAGTCCTTCTTTTTCCTCCTTTTATACAGTCTTGGCTACCGATGTATGCGGTAATCAAAATGATGGAGAGGTTTATGTAGAAGTACAACATGCCCAGGCTCTTTTTGAAGTAAGTGCTTTAGGTGAAGATGAGTATTTCTTTACTCCTGAAATTAATTCATCTTGTATAGATTGCTCTTATTACTGGGATTTCACTGATGGTTCAGATTCAGATTTAGAGTCAGTTTCTCACATTTTTGAAAATAGTGGTTATGCTGGAGCTACACTAACAGTAACCACTAGTGCTGGATGTGAAGCTACTTATACTGATTTAGTAAATGTTCCCGCTACGGTATATATCCCAAATGCATTTACTCCAGATAATGATGGAATAAATGATGTTTGGAAAGTAGAAATATCTGGAATTAGTGAGTTTGAATTAATCGTCTACAATAGATGGGGAGATATAGTATTCCAAGCCAAAGATCCAGAACAATTCTGGAAAGGAGAGCACAGTTTTGGTGATTACTATGTTCCGAATGGGGTCTATTCTTATGTGCTTAAATATCGATCTCTAGATTCACAAGCATTTACTAAAAAAGGTAGTGTTTCTATTCTTCGGTAATTTGAACAGAATCTGATTTTACTTCAGGAACATCAGAAACTATATAGCCACTGGATTTTACTATAAATGGATTTCCTTGTGATTTTAGAACTACATATGTTCCTAGCTGCTTTATCTTTCTCTTTAGACATACAAATTTTTCTTGGAGAAGTGGAATTTGATTTCTATATCCATTATCAATCTTTTCCTGAATTGAAGCCAATTCTTGTGTGATATTAGAAATTTCGCTAAGACTTGGATACGGTTGAGTAAAATGTGTGTTCTCTGACATCATTTCTAATATATGATTGGACTTCTCTAATAATTCGTTAGTAGAAATTTCAGCTAACCCATGATTTAAATATTTCATAACTATAGATTTGAATTGAAACGCGAATCTAATTGAAGAATTCTGTGAATAAGGAAGAGGTCAATCCCTAAGGTATGTAGGAATTTTCGACATTTATAATAATCTGTCTCGCTACATATTAACATAGCTTAATGGCAAAAAATCGTGAATTATTTATATTTGAAAGGTGAAAAATGTGGAACTTGTATTGTCTTTATAACTGAGTGTAAATGATAAAACTGAGAATAGGAGGAGTTCCTGAACACTTTAATTTCCCATGGCATTTAGCCATTGAAAATGGATTGTTTTCCAAAGAAGATTTAGAAGTTGAATGGATAACATATAAAGGAGGTACCGGGGCCATGTGTTCTGCGTTAAGAGAAGGAGATGTGGATGTGTGTGTTATTCTAACCGAAGGAATAATTAAGGATATTATTCAAGGAAACCAATCTAAAATTATTTCTGGATACATAGATACACCTCTGATTTGGGGAGTTTACTCAGGAGCGGGAAACGACCTTAATCATTATGAAGATATTTTTGAGAAAAAATTCGCGATTAGTCGAAAAGGTTCAGGATCACATCTAATGCCAATGGTAGATGCCATGATTCAAGGGAAAGAAATAGACGAGAATAACTTGGTAGTTATTAAAAATCTAGAAGGAGCATTGTCTAGTTTAGAGAATAATGAAACTGATGTTTTTTATTGGGAAAAGTATACAACCAAGCCCTATGTTGACTCAGGAAAGCTCAAATGTTTAGGTGAGTTTGTTACTCCTTGGCCTTGTTTTGTTTTAGCCGCGTCTGACGAAATAATAAAGAATGCACCTGAGGCTCTTTCAAGATTAATTAGGATTATTCAATTTGCCGCCAAGCAATTTGTGAAAATGCCTAACTCAATTCAATTATTGAGCGAGAGATATAAGCAAGATTATAAGGATATAGAAAATTGGTTTCATAGCACTGAATGGTCCACAGAGTTGGATGTATCTGAAAAGATGCTTAAGAATGTGATTCATTCGCTAAAAAGAGCATCTTTGATTGAAGAAGAATATAATTTCGACTTGAATCAATTAGTGGCTTTAAGAAAAGAAAAAAAATAATAATCATATAAACGAAATAATGAAAACAAGTAAATTAATTCTAGGTACAATAGCCTTAATGGGATTGTTCTTAGTTTCCTGTGGAGGAGACGCTGCTGATACATCCAAAATAGAAAATAGCGAAACTCCATCTGCACCGCCAAATGCTGATAATGAAAAAGTCACCAAATTTGACATAGATATAGAAAAAAGTTCAGTTACATGGAAAGGGTATATTCTGAATGTTAAGGAGCATACAGGAACTCTTAAACTGAAATCTGGTGGAGTAAAAATGAAAGGAACGGATGTAATAGGAGGTGGACTCGTGATTGATATGAATTCTATGGTTACTACAGATAGTAATTATGATGAAGAAAATTCTCCTGAAGGATTAATTGGTCATTTGAAATCACCTGATTTCTTTGATGTAGGTAATTTCCCCGTGGCTTCTGTTATTTTCAATGAGGGAGGTTCAGCATCAGTGACAATTAAAAAAGAAACGAATAAAGAGGCTTACTCAGAATTAAAGATGACAGAGGTAAAAGGAGGAAAAGTGTTGACAGCCAAAATGACTTTTGACAGACAGAATTACGGAGTAGAATATAAAGGATCTTCTAAAGATTACTTAATCAACGATCAAATAGAAGTTGTAGTAACATTAGTTACTAAATAAGATAACATTTATAAAATAGACAAAGCCTTAGAATCTTTCTAGGGCTTTTCTATTTTCAATACATTTTCAAAGAATAGTTGAGTTTGTTCTATCACAGAAGGAATATTCTTGGAAAAATATTCGCTTTGCAACGCATGTGCACCTACTTCTGTAAATACATGTCCCTCAAATTTATCTTGAGGAACGGATAAGTGAGTAATCATATCTTTTATATCACTTACCGAAACCACATTATCCTGATTGTTTTCATCTTTATAATAATAACCAATAAAAGTAGGGACACTTATTTTAGAGAAAGTTGAAGGAGTCATTGAGGTTTCCAGCATGTTCTGCAATTCTACCACACCTTCTAATCTATATTTCCCATACCAGTATTTGCTAGCTTCAGCAGGAACTTCCCATTCATTATAATCACCTCCTTTCACTAATTGTGCTATTTGCAGACCCCATGGCATGGTTAATAAAGGAGCTTTAGAATCAAATAATCTAATGTTAGGGGAATACATTACCTGGGCAAACACTTCAACATCACTTTCAGCTATATTGAACAAAGAAGCCGTACTTCCTGTACTACATGACATTACGATTACTTTTTCACCTATGAGTTCTCCAAGTTTAATAGCCTCATAAGCAGAATTCATGAATTCAGAAGCAGAAAAATCAACTAGTGGTTCGTCCGAGACCAATCCATGATGAGCCAACCTGGGAATGTATAAATTCATACCATATTCTTTAGCTATTTCTTTATTTACAGGGTTTCCTTCTCCAGGTGAAGCAGAGAATCCATGGAGGTACACAATAGAGTATTCAGTTTTAACAGCTAAACTATCAGCCCATATTATTTGACTTTCATTAAATTCTCGAATGTTAAAAGTGGAGTTAGAGTCTTCTATGTAATCTTCAATTTGAGAAATTGAACTAGGAAATTCCTGCGTTAATTCAAACTTATAGGAAGGATGGTCAGGCTGAGGCCCTAAAAAATATGATACCACCATGATAAGAACTAATAGCAGAAACAGTTTCGTTTTTTTCATGCAGCCAAGTTATGTTTTAAAGCTTAATTGTCAAAAACTGTCAATTCAGCTAAACTTGGCGTTCGATTAACTCATCCTTTTCTTTTTCATTTGTAGATTGCTGGAAATTATTATCTAGTAAATATGTATGTAAAAAAGAATTTTCCTTTAAAAAGTATGCTCCGGTTTTCAGGTGCACACCTCATTTGGCTATTACTTTGGGGGACTTTAGTAGCAGTTATTTATGAATACACACATTGGAATTGGATGGCACTGCCGTGGTTACCAGTTTCATTGATAGGTACAGCTTTGGCTTTTTATGTAGGCTTCAAGAATAATTCAGCATATGATAGGTTATGGGAAGCTAGAAAAATATGGGGTGCTATAGTTAATACCAGTAGGAGTTGGGCTGTGATTAGCAGATCATATGTGTCAAATCAATTTACTTCTGAAGATGAAAGTGAAGAAGAACTGAAAAAGCATAGTGCTAGGCTTATTAAACGGCACATAGCATGGTTATATGCTCTAAGATCTCAAATGCTAATTCCAAAATCATGGGAACACTCTGAATCAGGAAAGCATATGAGTCGTCATATTGAAAAATCCAGAAAAAAGTTTGGTGTTGGATTGTTTGAGGATGAGATAACTAAATCTGAATTGACCAAATGTTTAGGCGCTGATCATGAGAGATTAATAAATAAATCAAATACAGCAAGTCATATTCTAGACAAGCAATCTCAGGACTTAAAAGAGCTAAGAAGATTAAATTTGATTGATGATTTCAGGCACATGGAAATGCAGAATTTAATTACTGAATTATTTACACATCAAGGTAAAAGTGAAAGAATTAAAAATTATCCGCTGCCAAGACAGTATGGTTCCGTTAGCTTTTATTTCACTTGTATTTTTATTTTCCTTCTGCCGTTTGCTTTAGTACCACAATTTCATGATATGCCTGGGCATTTAATTTGGATGACTATTCCATTTACTGCCTTAATAGGTTGGGTGTTTGTAATGATGGAGTTAGTAGGTGATTATAGTGAAAACCCTTTCGAAGGATTACCTAATGATATTCCAATGTTAGCCCTAGTTAGAACTATTGAAATCGACTTATTGGAAATGATTGAAGAAGATAATATTCCAGATCCAATTAAACCCGTGAATAGCGTGCTTATGTAATTAAACTCGATTGGAGTGCTTAAAAGCTTCATTCAATTCTTTGAAATCCAGCTTACCTGAAGAGTTTTTCAGATAGTCCATGATTACCAATGCTTTCTTAATTCGAGTTTCGCTAAGCTTATTTTTAGCCACTAGGTGGATGAGACTTCTTTGTTTTCCTGGTGTGAGTTGATGAAATAGTAAAGAAACATCCTCATCAAAAGAAAGAGCCGAACTAAACTCTTCTGGCATATCCATTCCATATTTAGAAGAGTCTTTTTTGAGTTCAACCTGAACGTTACTTCCATGCTCTAGACCGAGCTTAGATCTGATTTCCTTATTAAGCATAATAAATGAGCCACCTTTTCCATCAGACATTAAAGCACAATGAAAAGTTAGGTCTTCGTTTAAGCAAGCAATAACACGTCTAATCTTTTCTTTTTTAATGTCTATAGCTATGGAAGTAGGAACCATTATATGGTAGTTCCACAAAGGTGAATCTTCAAAGTTTTCTAACTTAGAATTGAATTTATAATCACTTGACATTTTACTAAAGTAAATACTAAATTGGATTTACTTCTTAATAAGTAGTCTTTGCATTAAAGTTTCTTCAGAGCTGATCAATTTCACAAAGTAAACTCCTTCTTCAAGATTATATCTGTCTCTTATACACATCTGACGCTGCCGACGAATAGAGAGG
>CAJXOV010000158.1 GCA_913057815.1 uncultured Flavobacteriales bacterium | reverse complement strand
CTTAGATATGGAGAGAATCCTCATCAAAAAGGAGCTTTCTTTGGAAACTTAGAAGAGTTATTTACTCAACTTCACGGAAAAGCACTCTCTTATAACAATTTATTAGATGTAGATGCTGCGGTGCAATTAATGGCTGAGTTCCCTAAAGACAAACCTACTTTTGCTATTTTAAAACATAACAATGCGTGTGGCTTAGCAGTAAGAGAAACAGTAGCTCAGGCTTATGAAGATGCTTTAGCCGGAGATCCTGTTTCGGCATTTGGAGGAGTACTTATCTGTAATCAAGAAATTGACGCTGCTGCTGCTGAAAAAATCAATACACTTTTCTGTGAAGTAGTTATAGCTCCAAGCTATGAAGAAGCTGCGTTGCAAACATTAAAATCTAAGAAGAACAGAGTTATCCTTGTTCAAAAAGAAGCTGAATTTGCCAATTTTACGGTAAGAACTGCTTTAAACGGATACTTATTCCAGGAGAAAGACGAAAGACAAGATGCTATTTCTGATAGTAAACTATCTACAGACAATGACTGTTCTGTTCAAGAAAAATTAGACCTAGAGTTTGCCGCTAAATTGGTGAAACACACTAAATCTAACACGGTAGTATTGGCTAAAAACAACCAACTTTGTGCTAGTGGAACCGGACAAACATCTAGAGTAGATGCTTTAAATCAAGCTATCATCAAAGCGAAAGCTAATGGTTTTGATTTAAATGGAGCTGTAATGGCTTCTGATGCATTTTTCCCATTCCCTGATTGTGTAGAAATAGCTCATAATGAAGGCGTAAATGCAGTAGTCCAACCTGGAGGAAGTATAAAAGATCAACTGACTATTGACTATTGCAACGCTGAAAAAATGGCAATGTACTTCACGGGTACTCGTCATTTCAAACACTAGAATGATTAACAAATCTTTGTAAACAACAGATTTACAGAAAAGATTTTAGGCGGTCTTTATCACTAATTTTATTGACTTACATCTAACCGACAAAAAAAGACATACCCTTTAAGCAGATGGGATTATTCAACTTACTTACCCAAGAGATAGCCATAGATTTAGGTACGGCTAACACACTTATCATCCATAATGGAAAAGTAGTGGTAGACGAACCTTCTATAGTGGCTGTAGATAGAACCACTCAAAAAGTAGTGGCCGTAGGAAGGTTAGCTCAAAGGATGCATGGTAAAACCCATGAAAACATCAAAACGATTAGGCCATTAAGAGACGGAGTAATCGCTGATTTCAAGTATGCCGAAGACATGATTAAGGGCATGATTAAGATGATTAAAAAATCTAAATCGTTATTTGCTCCTTCATATAGAATGGTTATTTGTATTCCATCTGGAATTACTGAAGTAGAAAAAAGAGCGGTTATAGATTCTGCTGAACATGCCGGTGCCAAAGAAGTTTATTTAATTCACGAACCTATGGCTGCTGCCTTAGGTATTGGAATTGATGTAGAAGAGCCAATGGGTAACATGGTTATAGACATAGGAGGTGGTACTTCAGAAATAGCTGTGATAGCACTAGGTGGAATAGTTACTGATAAAAATATTCGTGTAGCAGGGGATGAATTCACTTCAGATATCGAAGAATATATGAGACGCCAGCATAACATTCTTATAGGAGAGCGGACTGCTGAACAAATCAAAATAGAAGTGGGTGCAGCTCTTACTGAGTTAGATAATCCACCAGAGGATTATGCTGTAAGAGGAAGAGATTTAATGACTGGAATACCTAAAGAAATTAAGGTATCTTATACAGAAATAGCTACAGCTTTAGATAAATCCATAGCTAAAATTGAAGAAGCTATTCTGAGTTGTTTAGAAAATACTCCGCCAGAATTATCAGCAGACATTTACAAAACCGGAATTTATTTAGCTGGTGGTGGAGCTTTGTTAAGAGGATTAGATAAACGTATTTCTGCTAAAACCAAGCTTCCAGTGCACGTGGCAGAAGACCCACTAAAAGCTGTAGCTAACGGAACAGGAATAGCTCTTAAAAACATCGACAGATTCCAATTCTTGATGAAAGATTAAAAGTAAAAAAGGTATAAACCATGAAGAATTTAGTAGAACTAATCTCCAAGTTCAAAGACTTTATTATCTACATCTTCTTCTCTAGTTTGAGCCTTTACCTACTTTTTTCTAATGGGTTTTATCACCAAAACAGTTTTTTAAATTCCTCCAGTACTTTAATGGGTGGAATTTACGACCGAACTTCCTCCATAAGTGACTATTTAGAACTAGAAGAACGAAATAGAGAACTTCGAATAGAGCTCGCTCTTTCTAAAATGAAAAACCAAGAAAGTTCTTTGGATTTAAACAACGAGCCTATAGAGATTATAGACTCACTTTCCGTACTACAGTATTTCTATCGTCCGGCTAAAGTGATTAACAAAACTACTGGCTATAACGAAAATCATATCACTATAAATCAGGGTTCTATAAATGGGATTAAAGTAGATGATGGGGTGATCTCTATGGGAAATTCACTGGTAGGTAGAGTGTGTAAAGTATCCGAGCATTTCAGTCTAGTAACACCTATAATCAATGCCGAATTTGCATTAAAAGTCAGTTTAAAAAAGAACAACGTGGATGGGCTTCTCACATGGAACGGTTCTGATATTCAGTATGCACAAGTAGAAGAAATAGGAAAAAGAACTGATGTGCAATCTGGAGACACTATAATTACTAGCGGCTCTTCAGCATTTTTACCCCAAGGCGTAGTAGTAGGTTATGTGACAGAAATAGTACCAAATGGAGATGTTTTAGATATCGAAATAGAATTAAAATCTGATTATACTAAACTCTTAGATGTTATGGTTATTTCTAATGCTTTTAGGACAGAGCAAAAAGAAATAGAAGCCAAAGAAAATCCAGAAGTAGATTAATGCAGATAGTTATTCGAAATATCATACGATTCATTCTTGTTTTATTACTGCAAGTTTTGATTCTAAACAACTTGGAGAATTTAGGGTTGGCAAATTCTTTTATTCTACCCCAAATTTATATTCTGTTTATTCTATTACTTCCATTTGAAACACCAACTTGGTTATCTATTTGCTTGGGGTTTTTCATTGGATTATTGATCGATTTTAGCTTAGACACCGAAGGCCTCCATGCTTTTGCATCTACTACTCTTGCATACATCAAGCCTCGATTGACTAAATCCCTCAGTCCTAGAGATGGCTATGATTTTAATAGTGAGCCTACTCTAAGAGATCAAGGAATTAACTGGTTTTTGCTGTATGGTTCTATCTTAATATTTGTCCACCATTTTCTTCTTTTCTTCCTGGAAAAATTAGCTTGGAGTAATTTCTTTAGTACTCTACTTACAGTTCTTCTCAGTGCTGCTTTCAGTCTTATTCTGGCGCTCATTTATCAGTTTATAGTCTACCAAAAGAAAAGATAAAATGAATAGTCTACAAAATAGAAGGTACGCCATCTTAGGACTAATTCTTTTTATCGTCCTAACCTTTGCTATTCGACTATTTACACTTCAAATCACAAATGATGAATGGGTAGAAAGGGCCACTTCACTAACAGAAAGCGAGCTTATTATACAGCCCTCAAGAGGTGAAATTTATGATAGGAAAGGAAAAATTCTTGTAGCCAATACTCCCATATATGATATTCGAGTAGTTCCTGAGCGAATTAAAAACCTGGATACTTTAAGACTAATTGAACTCTTAGAAATAGATAAAGAAGCTTTAGACAAGGTGTTGGACAGAGCAAGTGAACGAAGAGAAATGTTTAATCCTCATACGGTAGCTAAACATGTGGATCAAGCAGACTATTTTAAAATTTCAGAGGAATTAAGCGACTTTCCTGGATTCTTTGCTGTGAGAAGAACACTTAGAAACTATCCTGATAGCGCTGCAGCTCTAGTTCTTGGGAATTTCGGGGAAATCGACAGAAAAGAGTTAAACGCGGATAGCGGATCTTTTTACCAACTTGGGGACTATGTAGGAAAGGGAGGATTGGAAAAATCCTATGAGGCATTGCTACGCGGATTAAAAGGAAAGCAAACTATCTATGTAAACAACTTCAATAAAACAGTAGGAAAAGCAAATAGCTCCGAAAACCATGATCCTATTTCAGGAAATGATCTCATTACCACTTTAGATGCCGATCTTCAGGCGTTCGGAGAAAAGCTAATGGTCAACAAAAGAGGCTCTATCATAGCCATAGAACCAAGTACTGGAGAGATTTTAACACTCGTCAGCGCTCCTACATATGATCCTAATGATTTAGTTGGAAGAAAACGTGGTGACAGTTTTAAAAAGCTAAGTGGAGACACTTTAAATCCTCTTTTTAACCGTGCACTTAATGGGCTTTATCGTCCTGGTTCTATTTTTAAAATGGTACAAAGTTTAATAGCATTAGAAGCAGGAATTATAACTCCTCAAACTAGGATCAGATGTAACAGGGGAATAATTGGATGCCATGGTCCTCACTCAAATGATGATTTAGAAAATGCCATTAAACACTCTTGTAACCCTTACTTCAGACAAGTGATGAGGAGAATGGTTCATCAAGATAAATTCGACAATGAATTTGATGATTTAAAATATGGTGTACAGTGGTGGCATGAGCGAATGACCAAATTTGGATTACATACCAAGTTTACATCTGATGTTCCTAATGTAAAAAGAGGAACTGTTCCTGACACTTCATTTTACAACCGCTGGTACCCAAAAGCTACTTGGACCTACAGCATGATCTATTCGGTGAGTATAGGTGAAGGCGAACTATTAGTGAACCCACTTCAGATGGCCAACTTAGCGACTATCATAGCTAACAAAGGATGGTACATTACACCACACCTTTTAAAAGAAGTGAAAAACGGGCCAGAACTCCCGATTGATTTTACAGAAAAGAAAACCGTAGGAGTAAGTCCTCAACATTTCGATGTAGTAAGAAATGCTATGGAGCGAGTAATTAACGAACCCGGAGGAACCGCTGGCAGAGCTAATCTTAGTCATTTAGGGATTACAGTATGCGGTAAAACTGGTACTGTCCAAAACAAGCCACCAGTGGCTGATCACTCGGTATTTATGTGTTTTGCTCCAAAAGATGACCCGAAGATAGCGATAGCTGTTTATGTGGAAAATGCTGGTTACGGAGGTACATGGGCAGCACCTATTTCAGCTTTAATGATAGAAAAATATCTTACTGGTGAAGTAACCAATGATTGGGCTGTAGAGCGAATTCTAGAAGCAGACTTTAGAGACATATATGGCCAATAGGAATCAAAATAAAATAGATTGGGTTACAGCATCGGTGTGGTTAATACTATGCCTAATAGGATGGATTACAATTTATTCTGCAGCATATAATTCTGACTACTCCTCTATTTTTAGCTTCAACATGAGCTATGGAAAACAGATTATGTGGATAGGTGTGAGTGTAGTATTGGCCGCGGTAATTCTACTTACCGACACCTCTCTCCTTAGAAACACCAGTTTACCAGTGTATGGAGCGGTAGTCCTACTACTTATTCTGGTGTTATTCGTAGGGACAGTTAGAGGAGGTGCGCGCTCTTGGTTTGGAATAGGTAGTTTCGGAATACAACCTTCGGAATTCTCTAAAGTGGCCATAGCTATGCTCTTGGCTTACTTCTTATCTGATGGAAAAGAAAAGCTGAAAAATTTTCAGAATAGACTAATAGCTTTAGGAATAGTGGCTATTCCAGCTTTACTAATTCTTCTGCAGCCTGATACAGGTACAGTTCTAATTTTATTCGCCTTCATTTTGGTTTTATATAGAGAAGGACTTTCTGGAACTCCGCTCATAATTGGTATTTCGGCTATAATCATAGCTGTTATGTCGATAATTATAAATTCTGGGACATACAATTTACCGTTCAGTACAACGGAAATTTCTGGTCAAACCCTACTCCTGTCTCTTATACACATCTCCGAGCCCACGAGACCTCTCTACATCTC
>CAJXOV010000157.1 GCA_913057815.1 uncultured Flavobacteriales bacterium | reverse complement strand
GTAGAGAGGTCTCGTGGGCTCGGAGATGTGTATAAGAGACAGGTATTTAATTAATATTTTCCTTTAATAGTGACAAATATATGCGTAAGCCTATGCCTGTCAAGCGTTACAGCGCTATTTGGGGGTGTTTTGTGAAAAAAAAAGGTGTTTTGTTAATAAACCTCACTAAACTGAGGCCTAAATAGGGCTTTAAACAGGTGTGTATTGAGTGATAGCGGGTTAAACTGAAGGGATTATGAGAGCTTTTTACTCAACCAAACACTATAAATTACCCAAATACTAGCATTTATACCACAAAGAATGACAGGTAGGTTCTCATTTCCTCCCTGATATAATGCCAATCCATATGAAATTAAAAAGGAGGTAATCATAAAAATGGATACTATATAATTAAGAAACTCTTCCTCTGTAATCTTTTTTCTAAACCAAAAAAAGCAGTAACTGCTAGAAATCGAACCAGACAGCATACAAGCGAACCACCATAAGTTTTTACTTACACCGAAATAATTAGCTGCAGCTAAAAGAAGTACGGCCAAACCGAAAACAAAGTATATTCCCAGAAAAAGTCTTTTGCTCATTTAAGTTAGATTTGAATGCTCGACAAAAGTACAATCAATAAGTCATAGACTATATTAAAAAGAATGAAAGTAAGTCACCAATTAGAAGTTAGATTTAGAGATATAGATTCAATGGGCCATGTGAATAATGCGGTTTACCTTAGTTACTTTGAACAGGCAAGAATGGCATGGTTCAAAGAACTAGTAGGCGAAGAGTGGAATTGGATAGATGCTGGGATTCTAGTAGCTCGTCATGAAATTGATTATAAAACTCCAGTTTCATTAAAAGATAATGTGGTTATTAACACGTGGTGTGAGTCTTTAGGAACAAAGAGCTTAGTGATGGCTTATGAAGTTGTTAATGATGCAGGGCAGACATGTACTTTAGGGAAAACAGTAATTGTTTGTTTTGACTATTCTGCTAAAAAAACATGTGCTATACCTGAAGAATGGAGGGCTAAAATTAAGACGCTTCCTGAAAATTAAATATTAAGCTGTCTAGTTCCTTCGCCTAAAACCATAGCTACAGCATTGCTTAGATTAAAGGAGCGGACTTTTCCGGGAAAAGGAATTTTAACTAGATCTGAAGAATGCTCTTCTTTAATTTTATCAGAAAGACCTTCAGCTTCTTTTCCAAATATTAGATAATCTCCCGATTTTAACTTTTGATCATAAAAAGACCTTGTAGCTTGAGCTGAAAAAAAATGTAAGCTGCTATTCGAGTCTCTTTTATTTAAGAACTCAGAATAGCTCTCATAATGATGTATATCCAGATCTGGCCAATAGTCTAGACCAGCTCTTTTTACTCTGCTATCAGTAATTTCAAAACCCAATGGGTGAACCAGATGCAGAGAACTGCACATGGCTACACAGGTTCTTCCTATGTTTCCAGTATTATTAGGAATCTGAGGTTCTATAAGTACTACGTTAAATCCCATGGGTTAAGAGTATTCTAATGTTCCGTAAAACTATCTATTTCTTCTTTATCTATTGAAAAAGAAAATGTATTAAGAAGTAGAACTGAACCAAGTCCGATTTATCCTACAAAAGCTTGGACCTATTGTACTACGAATGACTTTTGCTAACCCTCGTATTCATGGAGAGATGTAATTAGCATCTTACTTTAAATAGATTAATGGAAAATAGAATTTACAAGTTCATTCAGTTAGGTTTTCTCATATTCGAGCTTCTTATATTTAATGCAGTTATCCATCTGACATTCTTTAACTCCACTGTTGGAGTTTATGATCCCTTTGGAAGTGAAGTTTCTTTATGGTTTGTCTTTAATGTGGTGTGGTTGACCTCTATACTTATTAATAGAACGTATCTAGTCAAAAACTTAGAGAGATCAATCTCTCTTGTTTCGTCAGGTACTAGAACCATAGTTACTTTCATAGCATTTATTTTGAGTTATTTAGTTTTTGTTAAAACTATTTACTTTTCAGAGCAGCTACTATTTCAAACCTTTTTATTAATTACACTTTGTATTATTGGTTTTCGATTAGCTTTTAGATTTTGTGTTTTTACTTTTATGCCCAATGGGATAGAAGCTAAGAATGTGGTTATTCTGGGACAAGGTGCCATAGCTAATGACCTCAACAGTTTCTTCAAAACAAAACGAATATTAGGGTATAGTTTGAAAAAACGATTTGATGACCCTACCAGAGATTCAGATACTTATATAAAGGAACTAAGTAATTACTGTCATGAGAATAAAGTAGAAGAAATCTACTATGCTAGTAATTTCATGTCCAAAGAATTTATGAGGAAGATTATTGACTTTGCGGATAATAATCTGATAAGATTCCGTTTTGCCCTTGACTACCAGGGATATCTGCGTGGCAATACTTCTCTTGAATATTATGATCAAACTCCGGTTTTCACCTATAGAAAAGAACCGCTTGAGCACTTAAGCAATCGTGTAATAAAAAGAATCTTTGATATATTCTTTTCATCTATAGTGATCTTACTGATTTATCCAATTATGTTTCCTGTTTTGGCTGTACTTATTAAGCTGTCATCACCAGGTCCAGTTTTATTTGTGCAGGACCGAAGTGGAAGAAATAATGAAACTTTTAGGTGTTACAAGTTCAGAACTATGACTGTAAACACTAATTCCAACTCTACTCAAGCCACTAAAAATGATGCTAGGGTAACCAGACTTGGAGCCTTTTTAAGAAAAACCAGTTTAGATGAGTTTCCTCAATTCTTAAATGTTCTCATAGGGAATATGAGCGTGGTAGGGCCTAGACCTCACATGCTGCAGCATACGGAAGACTATGGGAAAATAGTTAATCGATTTATGGTTCGTCATTTAGTAAAACCAGGTATTTCAGGTCATGCTCAAGTATGTGGTTTTAGAGGAAACACTGAAAATGATGAAGCTATGGAAGGAAGAGTGAAACACGATGTGTATTACTTAGAAAACTGGAGTCTTTTATTCGATCTGAAAATAGTATTCTATACAGTCTATAATATATTCAAAGGAGAGGAGAACGCTTTCTAAACCAATGGTAGATAAAGTCAAATTATTTAAGGTCTTAAACATTTTCATATTGATTATTCCTGTAATAATCGACTTTTTCAATGGTTTAATATTCTTTGTAGCTGGAGCTGATATATCTATTGGTGCCATGTATAGATTGGCCCTTATGGGAATAACTCTGCCATTCGTAGTTCTGGTAAATAATAAGCCAATAAAAATTTGGTGTACATTTTTAGCCGTTTCGTTTTGTGTGAGTTGGTTAGTTTGGAATTCTTACGCTGACTTTATCGATTTAAAGAGTGAATTTGAATTCTTAGCTAGAATCATGTTTCCCTATTTTTTACTCGCATACTTCCTTTACATTCAGGAGAAGTATATTTTCACATTTGACTATATAATGGGGCTAATGGTGTGGTTTGGCGCCATAGGTGGAGGATTCTTAGTGTTTTCACTTATCACAGGAGTGGGAATATTATCTTATGACATTTATAGTTATGGTGTCCAATCCTTTTTTATTGCAGTAAATGATATTGGGCTAGTTCTTTTAGTTTCGTTTGCTGCTGCCATGTATCGTATGATGGCCAAAATTTCAATTCTGAGAGTTATCATAGCATTTACCATCTTCGGAGGACTAATAGCTACGGGTTCTAGAACAGGTTCAGCAGGAGCAGCTGGAGTGTTTCTGATATTTATTTTGGCACCAATGTTTTATGGTAAAAAGAATGTGGGAATGAGTTCTACATTTAAAACGACCTTTTTAAGTGTTCTATTTCTTCTACTAGCTTTGGCTATCAAAGTAGGATATGATGTAATTCAAGAGTATCCATACATGCTTCAAAAATTTGAAGTCCTAGGAGAAGGTGAAAGTGCTAGGGCACATTTAGAAAAAGCAGCTACCGAAAGAATCGAGAACAGGCCGATGCTTCTTCAGGTGTTTGGAGAAGGTTCTTTTGCCTTTCATAAGTATGTAGAGCTTGGAGTTACAGGAGGTAAGACTTATTCTAAGGGGAAATTAGTTGAACAAGATATTCTCGATTTTTTAGGTTCATATGGATTGATAACAGGACTAATGATGCTAGGATTTCCTGTAGTTATGCTAATTATTAATGGGATAAACTTTTTAAGAAATGGTCGGAAATTCCGGGATATGGCTATTTGTGCCATGTTAGCCTTGTTTATTTTTCATTCATTCACTGCAGGTCATGCACTAAATAGTCCCACAGTTTCTACAGCTATTGTCATAGCATATTTCTATGTTTTTGGCTATAATAAAATTCAGGCTGATGAGAAGTTTCTGAAGACAATTCCTGAATAATATCTAATTGTTTTTTTATAGTCTTTATCCTACAAGGTTAAAAGAATTATTAGAATAACAATCTTCTCTAAAAGCCTGTATAGGTAAGAGAAAACAACAAACAAATGAAAATTCTAGTAGTGTCTAATATGTATCCAAGTGATACTAATCCATATGCAGGAGTATTTATAAAAAATCAGTTTGAGAAAATGACTGAGCAGTATGGTGAAGAAAACACTTTGAATCTATTTTATATGACGTACTCTCCAACGTCTAAAGTATTGAGCTACTTGAAGTATTTGTTGGCTTATGTCAGATTCATACCACAGTTGTTTAAAAAATTCGATGTTGTACATGTCCACTATTTCGGGTTTCTAGCTCCTGTAGCCCTCATTTATAGGTTTTTTCATCCTTACTCTAAAACTTTTGTAACATTTCATGGAAGTGATATAAACAAAGATATGCCTAGTGAAGGGTTGAAGAATATGCTTTTTAGAAGAATAATTAAGAAATTCAACGGTATTATAGCAGTTGGGGAGTCACTACTAGAGCCGATGTGGAATAAATTAGAAGTGAGACCTCATAAGATATTATGTGCTGGCGTTGATCAGAGTGTTTTTTATAAAGAATCTTTCACTGAAAAAGACATAGATCTTTTAGTCGTAGGATCATTTGTTCCTGTAAAAGGGCTAGATGTCTTAGAAGACGCGTTGCAAAACTTAAAACAACCAGAAACAAAAGTTTGTATTGTAGGTCATGGTCCTGAAGCAGCCACTGTAGAAAGGGTTAAAGAATTAGCGGAAGTAAATGTGGTTAATAGCGTGAATCAAAAAGACTTAAGGGTATTGTATAATAGGTCAAAATTTTTAGTATTTCCATCAAAAGGAGATGCATTTGGTTTAGTAGTTACAGAAAGTATTTACTCAGGAACTCCAGCTATAGTTAATGCTGATGGAGGTGCCCAACACCAGGTGGTGAATGGCATTAATGGATTCGTTTATGAAGAACATAGTGGTGAATCTCTAGGAAGCCTTATAAAGAATGCTCTGGAAATAGGCAGTGATAAGTATGCGCAATTATCTGAAAGATGTGTGAACACTAACTTTCAGTACAGTCTTGAAAGTGTTACACATCACACAATGGAAATGTATCAAGATGCCTTTTTCAATTATAGAACAGTCTATAAAACATCTTTATGCTAACATTCGCCTGAATGCTTCTTAGGACTTCTCATCAATATGTAAAACCTGGTTTTGACTTCGTTAGGTGGCTGTTAGCACTTCGAAGAAAATGGTATTTATTTATCATAAGTGTCTTTATTGGCTTATTACTTTTTACCGTAGTCTATAATCTAACGCCTGTTAGGTATGATGTCACAGCCATGTACTTTATAAATAAAGATGTTGAGACTGATATATATGGAGCTGAAATCAGAATACCCTTATTAAGAATTTTTGCAAAGCAAAATAATATAGAGAATCACATAGGAGTTTTGAAATCAAATGAAATGCTATATGATTGTTTACTAGAACAGAATAGGCATCTTAGTTATTCTTCTGTTCCTGATAGTACCGATATTAAGTTAACATTCACCTCTGATTTTTATCCTGTCGATAGTGAGTTTAAAG
>CAJXOV010000156.1 GCA_913057815.1 uncultured Flavobacteriales bacterium | reverse complement strand
GAAAAGACATTCTGAGAAGGAAATTCAAATCATTAGGTGTAGAGTTCCTCAGTGTCAATATATCCTCACTTGAGGATCATTTTAATCAGGACACTACTACAGACTTATACTTTAACATAGCCAATGGAAGTATAAACCTTAAAAAACTAAAAGGTTTTACTGTAGAAGGTGGAAGGATTAACTTCAAAAAAGAACCTTCCAAAAGAGTTAAATCTCAAAAGCCAGAAATGGCTACACCTGACAAGAATTCTATTCCAGGTAAAAAAGATGTTCTACTTATTGGTGATGAAAAACAAACTCTTGATTACATATTAGCAGCCTGCTGTGACCCTGTTTCTGGCGATGATGTTTTTGGATTTGTTACTTCTAGCGGAACAATTAAAATTCACCGAAACAATTGTTCAAACGGTGTAGAACTACTCTCTAATTACAATTATAGAGTAATGAAGGCCATATGGTCTAGCAAGGAAAAATTAAAATTCAACTCAAGGCTTAAATTTACAGGAATCGATGATGTAGGACTGGTTCACAATGTCACCAAAGCCATTTCGGAAGATTTAAATGTGAACATGAAATCTATAAGTTTTGATTCAAATGATGGGATTTTTGATGGTTCTATTAAAGTTGAAATACATGACGTAAGCCACCTAAGAAAACTAATGGAAAGACTTAGAGAAGTGCAAGGTGTGCTCACAGTTGACCGAATGAAGGAGGAAGAGTCCTAAAGCTTAACTTTGTTTAAAAATCAGGAAATGGTATCAGAAGAAATTCAGGAAAAGGCTAAAAACATTTTCTCTATCTATTTAGAGAAAAATGGTCATAGAAAAACCCCTGAAAGATTTGCCATTCTTGAAGAGTTATACAGTCATAGCGATCATTTTGATATAGAAGCTCTCTATGTTAAAATGAAAGAAAAGAAATACCGCGTATCTAGAGCCACTCTCTATAACACTATGGAGCTATTGTTAGCTTGCAATTTAGTTCGAAAACATCAGTTTGGTAAAAACCAAGCTCAATTCGAAAGAGCTCTGGGAAACAAGCAGCATGACCATATCATTCTTACCGATACAGGTGAAGTTCTCGAGTTTTGTGATCCAAGAATCCAAAATATCAAGCAAACCTTAGAAGAGATTTTTGGAGTTGAAATCATGCATCATTCTTTGAACTTTTATGGAAAGAAAAAATCCTAACAGTTGGTGATAAGTTAAGGAATAAAAACTGGCTTAAAAACAAGTTAAACCCTAAGTTTGTGCGCTTGTTTTTATAACTACTGCGTTGCAACGCTTAAATAACGTGCAACTTTAAAATAAACCAACAGAATGAAAGTAGATGTTCTTTTAGGTCTTCAATGGGGAGATGAAGGTAAAGGTAAAATTGTAGATGTTCTCACACCTAAATACGATGTGATAGCTAGGTTTCAAGGAGGACCTAACGCAGGTCACACATTGGAATTTGACGGTATAAAACACGTCCTTCATACTATTCCTAGTGGGATTTTTCATGAAGGAAAGGAAAATATTGTTGGTAACGGAGTTGTTATTGATCCTATAATTTTCAAGAAAGAGATCACAGCTTTAGAAGCTATGAATTGTCCTGTTTCTGAGAGATTAAAGATTAGCAGAAAGGCTCACCTTATTCTTCCTACTCATAGAATATTAGACGCCGCTTCTGAATTTGCCAAAGGCAAGGCTAAAATAGGAAGTACTCTAAAAGGAATTGGACCAACTTATATGGACAAAACTGGAAGAAATGGTCTAAGAGTAGGAGACATATTCAAAGATGGCTTTAAAGCGAAGTATGACGCTCTAGTAGAAAAGCATGTAAGATTACTGGCTCAGTATGAAAACTTTTCATATGACGTACAGGAACATGAAGCTGAATGGTTCGAGAGTTTAGATACTCTTAAAAAGCTCACTATTATTGACAGTGAGAATTATATTAATTCGTTATTAAAACAAGGGAAATCTATCCTAGCAGAAGGAGCTCAAGGCTCACTTCTAGATATCGATTTCGGATCTTATCCGTTTGTAACTTCAAGTAACACTACTGCAGCTGGAGCTTGTACAGGACTGGGAATAGCACCTAATAAAATAGGACGTGTTTACGGAATATTTAAAGCATACGCTACTAGAGTAGGAAGCGGACCATTCCCTACAGAGCTATTTGATGAAACTGGTGACGAATTAAGAAAACTAGGTCATGAGTTTGGAGCTACTACAGGAAGACCAAGAAGATGTGGTTGGATAGATATTCCAGCTCTCAAATTTGCCATTATGGTGAATGGAGTTACTGAACTTCATATGACTAAAGCAGATGTACTTAGTACTTTTAAAGAAGTAAAAGTATGTACTGGATACCAGCATGGTAATGACATTATAGATGAGTTACCTTTTGATTTAACTGATCAAATGATTCCAGAATACAAATCATTGAAAGGTTGGTCAGAAGATTTGACCCAAACATCATCTACATCAGAACTTCCTGGAGAACTAATGGATTATATTACCTATCTAGAAGAAGTTTTAGAAACTCCTATTAGTATCGTATCTGTAGGTCCTGACCGTAGCCAGACTATTCTAAGAGACGAAATTTTGGCATGATTATGTCGTTAATTCCGAAGTGAAGTTACTTTTAACCATATTAACCATCTTCATTTCACTTATTGCTGTTGGGCAAAAACAAGTGGAGGTAGTTCAAGGAAATACTTGGGAATACGATGATGCCATCGCACCAGGTGCCCAACGCTTAATCGGTTTTGTAGTCTTAGCCTTTGACGATGTTACATTGGCTTGCGATAGTGCTTATATTTTTGAAAGCAATGATTTCACTGCTTTTAATAATATTCATATCAATCAAGGAGACAGCATTCACCTATATGGTGATCGTATAGATTACACTTATATCGATGAGGCTGCCATCTTAAAAGACAATGTGCTTTTTAAGGATAAAGATATGACCTTAAAAACCGACTACCTTAACTATGACATGCTAACTAGCATAGGATCTTATCAAAATGGAGGTGAAATCACTAGCACAGAAAACAACAATAATCTAACAAGTGAAAGCGGAAGCTATGACTCAGATATTGAAATGTTCTATTTTAGAAATAATGTTGTTTTATCTAACCCAGAATACACCGTTAAATCTGACACGTTGCATTATAATAACGCCTCTGAAATTGCTTATTTCTTTGGACCCACAACTATTGTAGGAAAAGATTCAGAAATATATTGTGAAAACGGATGGTACAATACACAAACAGAAATTTGTCAGTTTTCAGAAAACGCCACTATCACTACTGAAAGTACTGTACTTAAAGGTGACAGTTTGTACTATAACGGTTTCAGTAAATATGGAGAGGCATTTAGGAATGTCCTCATCTCTGACTCTATTGACAAATTCACCATTCAAGGTGATTACGGATACCATGATCAACTAAATGATTCTTCCTTTGTTG
Source organism: uncultured Flavobacteriales bacterium (assembly GCA_913057815.1). Taxonomy (GTDB): domain Bacteria; phylum Bacteroidota; class Bacteroidia; order Flavobacteriales_D; family Sanyastnellaceae; genus ASP10-05a. The sequence continues at coordinate 2,513 of CAJXOV010000156.1, read as the reverse complement.
TAGGAGAAACTCTGTACATTCAAGACTTTGAACAAGATTCATTATTCCTACATGCTGACACTCTTTTAGCTGTTAATGATTCTCTGGGTCACAATATGATTAAGGCTTACAATAATGTCAAGTTTTTCAAACTGGATATTCAAGGAAAAGCAGACTCGTTAGTTTGGCTAAATAAAGACAGCCTAATCCAAATGTTCTATGATCCCGTTATTTGGAATGAGGGAAATCAAATGTCTTCAGATTCTATTTCTATAAAAATGGAAAACGGAAGTATCCACCAACTTGTAGCCAAGAAAAATGCTCTTATCGTAAGTTCTAAAGGAGCTGATAAGTTCGATCAAATAAAAGGACGAGAACTGATTGGTCACTTTAAAGAAAATAAGCTTTTCAAGCTAGACATGCTTGGAAACGGTCAGGCGGTCTATTATCCCATTCAGGAAAAAAATGGTTTGAGCTCAATTTCCAGCGTGAATAAAATTGACTGTAGTGATATTGTTATCTACATGAAGGACAGCTCCATAGAAAGAATAAAGTTCTTAACCAAACCTAAAGGAGCCATGCTTCCGATTTCTCAGGCTGTGCCTAGTGATGAGAAACTAAAAGACTTTTTCTGGAATATAGAAGAACGTCCAAATAGCCGATACGATATATTGCCTTTGAACTAAGCCTTAAACAGAGGTCGGCTACTCATCATTTCATTCACACTCTTTTTAACACCTGCTAATTCAGTGTCATTATCGTGATTCATGATAACCTTATCTATCAACTGAGCTATTTGAACCATATCTTCTGCAGATCCACCTCTGGTTGTTATAGCAGGAGTTCCTAACCTCATTCCACTTGTGACAAACGGAGATTTATCATCAAAAGGCACCATGTTTTTATTCACGGTTATATCAGCTTTACCCAGTGCCTTTTCTGCATCTTTACCCGTAATGCTCTTTGACCTCAAATCTATGAGCATGGAATGGTTATCCGTTCCACCAGAGATTATCTTATAACCCAGCCCGACCAACGAATCAGCCAGTACAGAAGCGTTATTCATTACATTTTTCCCATAAGCCTTAAATGAAGGTGATAAAGCCTCATGAAACGCTACAGCTTTAGCCGCTATAACGTGTTCCAACGGACCACCCTGCATGCCCGGAAAAACTCCCGAATCCAGAAGACTTGACATCTTTCTTACCACACCTTTCATCGTAGTTTTTCCATAAGGATTTTCAAAATCTTTACCCATCATTATCAAACCTCCCCTCGGTCCTCTCAATGTCTTATGAGTAGTAGTAGTCACAATATGACAATGAGGCATCGGATCATTAAGTAATCCTGCGGCTATAAGTCCAGCTGGATGAGAAACATCAGCCAAAAGCACAGCGCTTACTTCATCTGCTATAGCTCTAAACCTGGCATAATCCCAATCTCTGCTATATGCAGAAGCACCACAAATGATCATTTTTGGTCTTACGGACTTCGCTACTTCTTCTACTTTATCCATATCCACCACTCCAGTCTCCTCTTCCACTCCATAAAAATGAGGCTTGTATAGTTTCCCGCTATAGTTCACGGATGATCCATGCGTTAAATGCCCTCCATGACTTAAGTCAAACCCTAAAATAGCATCCCCAGGATTAAGACAAGCTAACATTACAGAAGCATTGGCATTAGCACCACTATGTGGTTGAACATTCACCCATTCGGCACCAAATAATTCTTTAACTCTGTCTATAGCTAGCTGTTCAACTTGGTCTACAATTTCACACCCACCATAATATCTCTTTCCCGGCAAGCCCTCTGCATACTTGTTAGTTAACTCAGAGCCCATGGCTCTCATCACCTGTTCAGAAACAAAGTTTTCACTTGCTATAAGCTCCACTCCTTCAGTTTGACGGTTTTTTTCTTGAGAAATTAAATCGAATATTCTAGAATCTACTGTTGACATTTGACATGAAATTAGGGTCGTAAAAATAGGAAATTGAGCGTTGCAATAAATCTTCTTTTCCAATATAAAGTTCCAGAGAATAGACACACCATTTGATTCTTGAAAACTACTTATGTGTCGACTATTCCATCAGAACTTACGTTTTAACTTTGTAAACCAATGAATATAAAAATTCTCTTAAGCTTAGTACCGTTAACACTTCTCATGGCTACTTGTCAGAAAAATAAAGAAATAACCAAAAACGAATTCGCTCACACCAATTCGCTGATAAACGAAAGTAGTCCTTACTTAATACAGCATGCACATAACCCTGTAGATTGGTATCCTTGGGGTGAAGAGGCATTTGATCTAGCTAAAAAAGAAGACAAACTTGTCCTCATTAGTATCGGCTATAGTGCATGCCACTGGTGCCATGTTATGGAACATGAAAGCTTCGAAGATTCATTAACTGCCGAGCTAATGAATAAGCACTTTATTAACGTAAAGGTAGATAGAGAAGAAAGGCCTGATGTTGACCAAGTATATATGCTGTCTCTTATACACATCTCCGAGCCCACGAGACCTCTCTACATCT
>CAJXOV010000155.1 GCA_913057815.1 uncultured Flavobacteriales bacterium | reverse complement strand
GTTACTTCAGCCTCGTCTACTCCTAATTTGTCTACGATAATAGCTGTTACTTTTGAATGAATTTCAGACATGTTTTTTTATTTACTTTATTATTTAAGGGTGCAAATTAAGTAAAACTTGAAGTGTTATTCAATTATCAAGTCTATTGTTTTTATTTCTTTTATTGTTCATATATCCGTTTATAAAAGAAATAGCCCGTTTGTAAAGTTTCTTGGACGGGTTTAAAATGTATCTAATATGTTTACACTGCTTTTAGAATTATTAGAAAAATTAAGCAAAAAGTTGTCAATTTGTGCCTTTGCACCTTTTGAAAAAAAGGCTTGCTATTTAACCGTTTGGTAGTGCCCAAACGGTTTTTTTATAGTATTTTTTTCATCAAGTTTGACGCGAACACAAAATCATTTAGGCTCTGAGAATCAGCCTTGACTATTCCTTCTCTATCTCCTTTCCACGCTACTCTACCCTCATGAATAAAGTTGATCCTATCTCCAATTTCAATAACACTATTTAAATCATGACTGATTACTACAGTAGTAATATTTAACTCATAGGTTAAATCCTTAATCAAATTGTCTATAATTATGCTTGTTTGAGGGTCCAGTCCACTGTTAGGCTCATCGCAAAAAAGGAATTTAGGGTTCATAGAAAGAGCCCTAGCTATCCCAACTCTTTTCATCATACCTCCACTAAGACTAGCAGGTAATAAATTCGCTGAGTCAGCCAACTCGACTCTTTCCAGAGTCTGCATCGCTTTTTCCAATTTTTCCTTTTCCGACAGATTAGTAAACATATCTAACGGAAACATTACGTTTTTAACAACACTTAAGCTATCAAATAAAGCGCTGCCCTGAAAGAGCATCCCTATTTTCTTTCTTATCTCTTGTTTCTCCTTATTGTTCATTAATGTAAATGACAATCCATCATAAGAAACATCTCCTTCATCAGGTTCGATTAATCCAACTATACATTTAGTAAGAACAGATTTTCCTGAGCCACTCCTTCCAATTATAAAATTCACCTTTCCTTGATCAAAGGTGATAGAAACATCATTTAATACCTGTTTTCCGTTAAACGCTTTGTGAATATTCCTTACTTCTATCATAGCAGCAGTAATTGAGTTAACACATAATTGGCCATCAGGATATATATGCTGCTATAGACAACTGCCTTGGTGCTTGCTTCACCTACTTGCAACGCTCCACCTCGAGTATAATAACCAAAGTAGGAACTCACTGTGGTAATAATAAATGCAAATACAAACGTTTTAGCCAAGGCATATATAACCGAAAACATTTTAAACTCGAATTGAATACCATAAATGTAATCCACCATCGAAATGAGACCAGCTGCACTCCCGAAGAACCCACCCGCTAGCATTCCCAAGAACATACTGATAATTATCAAGAAAGGGAAAATAATTAAGCTGGCGATAACCTTAGGTAAAATCAAATAAGCTGCTGAGTTCACACCCATAATGTCCAATGCGTCTATTTGTTCCGAAATACGCATAGTTCCAATCTCTGAGGCGATATTAGACCCTACTTTTCCTGCCAAAATTAAAGAGATAAGAGTTGGACTAAATTCTAATATTACACTTTGTCGCGTTGCAAAACCAATAGTGTATGCAGGGATCCAGGCACTGTCAATGTTAGAAGCGGTTTGCAATGTAATAACTCCTCCCATAAAAATTGATAAGAGGGCCACTATTCCAATTGACTGAACACCAATCTTATCTAACTCATGAATAAGCTGTTTCCAATAAACACTGAATTTCTCAGGTTTCTGAAACAATCTCCTCATAAGCAAGGCATATTCTCCTATAGTGTGCAGTATATTCACAGAACGCTAAAATAGATATATAGCTAACAAGAATGCTGAATACTGCATACGATTTATAAAATATTAAAACTAAAAACTTCCCTTTTATAACTGGAACAGTTATGTTTGACATATGAAACGTTTTAGACTTCTCGTGATTATTTTACTAACCAGTAGTTTGGTCTCTAGCTGTGGACTTTTTAGAAAAAAAAATAAATGCAATTCATGTCCTACTTGGGATGAAGTTGAACTAGTCGAGGCTGAGTTAGTTATTCATGAATAATGACTTTTTTGACTATATCCCTAAAGATTCTCACCTTCTCATTCGTAAGATTCTCTTTGATTTTACTGGCATAATTAAAGTATCCAACCCTCGAAAATCGAAACTTGGTGATTATAGGGCTAAAAACAAGAATGGAATTCCTCAAATAACGGTTAATAGCGATCTAAACCCATATTCATTCTTAGTTACTCTAGTTCATGAAATAGCTCATCATGAGGTATATAAAAAATTCAAACATTCTGTGAGTCCACACGGTCTTGAATGGAAAATTGAGTTTTCTGAATTATTAACTCCATTTCTATCTGGGATGACTTTCCCCGAGAACATTAAAGAGGCACTAAACAAGTACCTTAAAAACCCATCAGCCTCCTCATGCGTGGATGCAAATTTGTATAAGAAATTAAGGCTATACGACCAAGACGTTCAAGAAGGTGAGTATATAAATGAGCTTTCCGAAGGTGATTTATTTGAATATGATGAAAAAGGTTTGTTTAAAGTCCTCGAGAAAAGAAGAACTCGGACTTTATGTCTTTCTATGTCAAAAAAGAAAAAGTATTTATTTCAACCAACAGTAAAAGTTCAAATCGTTCACGTTTAAAAATTACTTTTGGTCACACAACAATCTATTATATTTTGAAACCTAAAAAAAATACCTTTTGTGTTATAATGGCTGGTGGAATTGGAAGCCGATTCTGGCCAATGAGCACAGCCGAAAACCCTAAACAATTTCATGATATTCTGGGTATCGGGAAGTCTCTAATTCGAATGACTTTCGAAAGAATTCTACCTATTTGTCTTCCGGAAAACGTATTGGTAGTAACAAATGAAGCATATAAGGATTTAGTCCTTGAGCACCTGCCCGAGCTAAACCAAGATCAGGTTCTATGTGAACCACACATGCGTAATACTGCTCCATGTATAGCATATTCAAATTTCTGGATAAACAGTAAAACTGATGATGCCGATATTATTGTTCTTTCTGCTGATCAGCTCATTACAAATGAGGCTAAGTTTATTGAAGATGTTCAAACTGGAATTCAAACGGCTAATAAACACGATCAACTTGTTACAATAGGTATTAAGCCTTCCTCACCCAATACCGGATATGGTTATATACAGTTTGGAGAGGAAAAAAGCACTTCTCCAGAAAATGTAAGGGATGTGGTGACTTTTACTGAAAAACCGGATCTGGAATTGGCTCAAAAATTCTTAAAAAGTGGTGAATTCTATTGGAATTCTGGGATATTCATATGGAATCTAAAAACGATACAGCAAGAGTTTAAAACTCACCTCCCAGATATTTATGACTTATTTGATGAGTCTAGAAAAAAGTTCGGGACTTCTGAAGAAAAAGAGGCTATAGCTGAGATTTATCCGAAGTGTACTAACATTTCAATAGACTACGGAATTCTTGAGAAAACCAAACAAGTTAAAGTAATTGTAACCGATTTTGGTTGGAGTGATTTAGGAACTTGGGGGTCCGTGTATAATCATCTGCCAAAAGATGAAAAACAGAATGTAATTAGTAATGCTGAAGTCGCCTTTTTTGAATCTGAAGGAAATTTAGTGAAATTAAATAATGTTAAAAAAGCTGTAATTCAAGGATTGGAGGGTTATATAATCGTGGAATCTAACGGAGTCCTTTTAATAGCTAAGAAAGAAGAAGAACAGCGGGTGAAGCAGTTTTCCAAGTCTTTGTCGTGAGAAATTATTGAAAGGCTAAAGAATTTTCGTTTTGTGATAAGTGCGCATTAAAACCTGATCATCATGGTTTTGTGATAAGTATAGAACATCTTTGGTCTCTAAATAATTTAAACTCATTCATGAAAAAATTAAACACTTTAATCCTTTTAATTGCTTTTGCTTATGGGCTCAATGCCCAAATTGTAATCAATGAGTTTCAACCAGATGCCGATTTGGTAGAACTTAAAAATACCGGTAGTTCTGGTATCAACGTCAGTACTTATCGATTATGTTCTTGGCCGGATTATGTCCAAATTCAAAATCTAACACTCGTTTCTGGAAATTTAATGATGATGCCAGGTGACATCATAGTAGTCTCGGGCCACTTTGATGATGTGTCTAATTTAGTTGATAACGAATTAGGCTTATACATCGACAACGGTTATGCCAACCCAGCTTCGATGAGAGATTATGTAGAATGGGGAAGTACAGGGCACACTAGGTCTGGAACAGCCGTTTCTGCCGGAATATGGGAAACTGGTGACTTCTTATTATCTCCAGCTTCCGGAGTCTCATTGGCTTGGAACGGTGAGTCTAACGCAGTTGATAGTTGGTCAGAAGAATCAGGTACGTTTGGTGAAGAAAATTTTCCTGGCTGTACTGCCAATGGAGGAACTATCTCATCTAATGATGATACAAACATCTGCATTGGAAACGAACAAACAATAACTACCATTCTTGGTGGGGAATCTGGAACCAATAATTCTTATGTAGTTACGGATGCTGACTCAAATGTTCTTGCTGTCCAAACTGAAAACACTTTTGCTTTCGATGAAGCTGGTGTAGGAGTTTGTTTAATCTGGCATTTGTCTTATGAAGATGAAGTAGATATTAATGTTGCAAATCTTGACGACTTGGAAGGTTGTTTTTCTTTGTCAAATTCTATAGAGGTTGTGAGAACACAACCTGTTGGCGGCACACTTGAGGGAGGACCTTTTGAATTCACTACTGGTGATGGGCAAGCTGATATGATTCCTGAGGGTGCTATTACTGTAGCTAACTCTCAAGGTGAAAGCTTCCAGTGGGTAGTAACTGATGATGAAGGTAACATCCTTGGTCTTCCTCCTACTTTCTCTGTTGTTGATTTTGACGGTGCTGGTGCTGGTACTTGCTTAGTGTGGTATGCAAGATTTGACGGTGAAATCTCTGGTGCTGAAGTGGGAATGAATGCAAATGATATTGAAGGATGTTTTGCGCTTTCTAATCCTATTGAAGTAATTAGAACTGAAGAAGGTGATTGTTCGGCAGAAGGTGGTGAGATTTCTACATCTAGCGAAACAAATTTATGTGTGGGTGATGGAGAGGCAGATGTAGTAAACGTAAATCTTTCTTTGGCAAATGGGTCCAATTCGATTTATGTAATTACTGATGTAGACTTAAACGTTATAGGTACTCAAACTGAAAATGCTTTCAATTTTGACGAAGCTGGCGGTGGAATCTGTTACATATGGCACTTGTCTTATGAAGATGATGTTATCTTAGAAGGTCTTTTAAATGCTGGTGATCTAACTGGATGTTTTGCTTTATCGAACTCCATCGAAGTTGTAAGAAACTCTCCAGAAGGTGGGATTATTTCTACTAACGGAAGTTCGGATGCGATTACTGTTATAGTAGGAGACGGAACAGATGATGAATATACCTTTGAGAATGGTTCAGAATCAAGTTTAAACTACACATATATCACAACAGATGGTAATGGAGTAATCACTGGGACATTTGATGGTGATATTAACTTCGAAAATGAATTAGCGGGAAATTGTCGAGTTTATGGAGTTAGTTATTCTGGGGACTTAACTGCTGAAATTGGCAGTAACATTTCAACAGTTTCTTCTGATCAATGTTTCGAAATGAGTGAAAACTTTGTTCCTGTAATTAAAGAATTATTCATTGGGATTGAGGAGCAATTATTTGGAAATATCTCTATTTACCCTACGGTAATTTCAAATGAGTTAACTATTACTGGTGTAGAAGGTTCGTTTGATGTCTTGATTTACAACAATGCTGGACAGATTGTGTTAAACCAACAGGTAACTGAGGGAACAACATTAATAACTCTACCAAACTTAGCTAAGGGATTGTACACAGGAAGAATATTTTCTGCAGATATAATTGAGAGCTTTAGAGTAATTAAAAACTAAGTCTATACAATTTCACCAATTGAAATGTATAAAAGCGTCCAGTATCACTGGGCGCTTTTTGTTTATCACTGGTTTCTATTACACTCCAAATAAA
>CAJXOV010000154.1 GCA_913057815.1 uncultured Flavobacteriales bacterium | reverse complement strand
GGGCTCGGAGATGTGTATAAGAGACAGGAATAATATAGAAATAAGAAACGCAAGGATTGAGGAATGTGGTAGCTTGGTTAGTTTGATTACAGAACTAGCCATCTACGAAAAGGCGGAAAATGAAGTAGAAATTACCGCGGCTCAATTGGAAAGGGATGGGTTCGGTCAAAATCCATTATTTCATGTGATTGTGGCCGAAAAGGAAGCAGAAATTATTGGTATGGCGTTTTATTATTTTAAATATTCTACGTGGAAAGGAAGCTGTCTTTATTTAGAAGATTTAGTGGTAAAAGAGGCTTTTAGAAAAGCAGGAGTGGGAAGCGAATTGTTTGAAGCAGTAATACGCGTAGCAAAACAAGAGCAAGTAAAACGAATGGAATGGCAGGTTCTAGATTGGAATGAGCCCGCCATTAACTTTTATAAAAAGTACAATGCTGAGCTAGATCCTGAATGGATCAACGGGAGGTTCTATGAAAAAGACTTGATGCGGTTTTAAAATCAATCAATAATCTTGTTTTAGTAGGGTTTTGATATACAGAGATTTAATTTTTTATTTGGAGTTTGATGACAATAAATTATTTGATTTTGAATCGTAAGTTGGATTTTTATTTACCTTAGTGTACAAATTACACAAAGTAATACCCTTAAACCAATTTCTAATTTGAGAACATTATCGTTATCATCCCTCTGTAAAAAGCTTAGCAATAGCTCGTTGGTTTTGAGTTTAGTGCGAGATAATAGATTGGATGACATCTTAAGAGCAAATAGAATCTCCATATATTTTTTAGGATTATGTTTATTAAGTACTTCTTTATTTAGTGAAGCTTCTGCTCAAGATTCAGATACTTTAGAAGTGAAGCCGTCACCTCTTCAGGGTTTTAATATCAGCGGGAACTATAGGTTTTTTGCTCAACATAGGATGTTCACAGACCCTTATGCGGTCGAAGTTGCTAATGGAGCCCCTATTTATCTGGGAGAACGATCAATTTTAGTAGGAGACGCTTCTCAGCTTCCTGAACTAACATTGAATATCAGTGGTAAACCAACATCTAAGACATCTTTTGGAACTGATTTAGTAGTTTGGAATCAGAATGATGGAGGGTTTAACTACTATCGAAATTTACAATTAGGTATTAATTTGTATGGAAGCTTTAGCACAGAGCACGCTAATGTTTCTGTAAAAGCTGGAGGCATACACTGGCATAGTATGACGCCTTTTACTATGAAATCTTTTAGTGGATATAATAGGTATAGTGTATTTGATAGAAATCCTTGGGATCCTCAATTTAAAGAAATAGATAAGCGTTATGGTGATTACTATAAGAATGGTGCTATTTCGCAAGATGTAAGATGGGCTCAGCAAGCAGTTCAAGGACTTATAGTTGATATAACGGAATTACCTTTAGGTTTATCTGCCAATATACTTTACGGAAAGACGCAAAATGCAGGTTCTGCATTTACTGATTTAGGTCAAAACCCAAATGACTCAACTTCCAATCAGTTTATAAAGTTTTTTGATAACACGATACCTAATAATGTATATGCAGGAAGACTGATTAAGAGCTTTAAGAAAGGTTCTGTAAGTTTAAATACATTCAATAGAATTTCTTATTCGGATGAGTTAGCTACTGATAAGATTCAAAACAGTATAAATACTGTTGAATTCTTCATGAAGCAAAAGAAATTCTCTTTTTCTGGAGAATTCGGAATGGGACATTATCAAGACGTTTACCAGGATTTAGGAACGGGAGAAATGGTGTCGTTAAGGTTGAGCCTGAATAAAAATTTAACCAAGATTCCAATTGAAATTCATGCTTACCGAATTTCACCGAATGTGGTAAATAATAATGCTGAATTTGTAAATACAGCGGTTAACGAAACTACTTCTGCGGCTGCTGGTTCTCAGGTAGTCATAGGTGCCAATGGAGTCCTTCAGCAAAGTGGAAGCGCTATGCTTGGTCTTGGTCAGATGGCCAATAATAGACAAGCCATTAGTGTAAATACGGAAATTGATATTAACGGACTAATTCTGTCAGTAGGGAATAGCTTCGGAAAGGAAATTGAAAATCTAAATAACACGATTACGTATGGCCATTCTATAAATGGACTAACGATGTCGAGGTTCTGGAGATGGTCATTCCCTTCAAATGTTGGACCTTACAATCGCAAGTCGGTTCTGTTTAGAGGAGTTTTTGAGAATGTAGCTCTTACAGATTTATCAGATAATGGAGAGGTGATAAATGACAAGCACTTTAATAATATAGAGACTCAGTTAAAGTATAAGTACAATTTCTTAAAGGCTCAGTCTTACTTCTTTTATTTAGGGAGCTATAACTCGGTTCAATCTGACTTTTCTCCTATTACGGTATTTACAGAAGATGCTTATATCAGGCACTATTCTCATCAAATAGAAAACTATTTAAAAGTACATCCTAAATTAATTTTTGCTCAGTATCTCGGAATAGAAAGGGTAATAGGTAATTATAATACACAGGTAGATATTGAATCAGGTAGACCTCGGAATCAGGAGGGCATAGGAATAGGGTTTGGAATCGATTATACTTTAGCTAAAAATACAGCTCTATATCTTAGACATAGATACTTCACTTTCGAAGATAGAAGTTTTGAGCTTGATAAATTTTCAGGGCATGAAACCACTCTGGAATTAAAAATTACATTCTAATGGCAGTAAGATTATTACTCATATCACTTATTCTGGCCAGCTTTCAAGCTGTGGGACAAAATGAAAAGTTCCAAATAAATGGCTCCGCTAGAGCGTATGTTTTCTCTAATGAGTTAGATATAGATGAAGCATTAGATTCTGTTACTACCAGAAAGGCTAATTATGGTCATACCCTGCTGGATTTAGGGGTAAGTATTTTCCCTAATAACAAAACAGAGGTGATTGGGATGTTTAGAATCCGAAATGAATTAGGAGGATTCTGGGGAGGAGGGACTTCTTTTAATGTTCGTCAATTGACAGTTAAAGGTGTAGCCGGGAATTTAGTGAAGTATGAAATAGGAGATATTGATTTAGAAATGACTCCTTATACGTTATATAATTTTGATGAAGAGGGAATCGTTAATGAGGCAGATGCTTTTAAAATCAGAAGAGATGTAGTTCACTATGATCTTTTCTACAAAGGAAATTCTTGGAGAATGCAAGGAGCTAAAACTAAGTTTGGACTTAATTTCAGCAAGGGGATTAAAGGAATAGATGTCACTTCTTTTATAACTAGACAAAGGCCTGCCTTGGTAGATCCTGAAAGATTATATGGAGGTGGAACTATTAAAATTACACAAAGTGATAAGTTAGCAATAGGATTTAACAGCGTGTCGAATTTTGATATTACCGAAACTATAGCTGATAGCATACGATATAGAAATGGAGTGCATACAATGGATGTTAAGTATGTGATTCCTGCTAGTAAGAAGACTAAATATATAGTCAAAGGAGAATCAGGGATTTCGAGTGTGAAATACGAAAACTATAGTGATCCGTTAGCTCCTGAAACTATTTCGGATTGGTTTTATGATGTTTCTGTTAAGGGTGTAAACACGGAAAAAGGATTAAGCTACGAGTTGGGTTATAAAGATGTAGGAGCTGATTTTTTATCTCCAGGTGCTCAAACTAAAAGAGTAGATTATGGAAAGTTCCCAGCTTTATACCAACAAATCACAAATGATGTAGTAGGTAGATCTGTGAATTACACAGATGTAATTAGTGGGAATGCTGGGAATTCTATCCGAATTTCTGAGGAATTACTAGCATATAATGCAGCATATAATAATACGACTCCTTACGGTGTAGCCACACCGAATAGAAGAGGAGTTTATTTGAATTTAAATAGAAAAGATTCTGTAGAGTTTAAAAAGAGCTTCTTAAGGTTTGGAATGTTCCGGCAGTCAAGAGGAACAGGAACTACGCTTGCTAAGACTTTTATGTTGGCCGAGGCAGGAACAGATGTCCACCTAAATGATTTCTTAAAATGGAAGAGAGAGTTTAAAGTTAATGCGGGAATTAGATATGAATCTACATCAAGAAGTGGAGAAGAGTTCGAGAAAGTTGATTTGAATAGTATGCTAATTGACTTAGGCTTTAGCCTAGAGTTTGCTGAAAAGCTAGATTTACTTGGAGGAGCTAAATTATGGACTGTAAGTGGGAATACCTTTATAAACGAGAGGAACAGATTCAATGCCATAGACGACTTTAATATTGTGAGTTATGACTTTAGTGAAAACACATTAGCAGGAGGGCTGAGATATAGGTTTAATGATAAAAATGTGCTGACTGTCCAATATCAAACATTTAACTTAGAGGATAATGTGGATCAGGCTATCGATTACGGCATGTCTCAGTTTACGGTACTGTTTAATATGAAATTTTAAAAAATGAAGAAATTAATCTTTTTATCCTTTGCATTTTTAGCATTGTATTCTTGTAGAAAGGATGAGGCTGATGTAGTAGATGGGCCAAATTTAAATGACCTATTTGGAGATTTCACTATTCTCACTAACATAGAGCCAAATATTACCACTGTTGATTTTGACGCGGGACAAGAGTTGTTCTTTAGCGGAGAACTTTCTAAAAACACTGATTGGGTCATTTCTTTGATAGGAAATGATACAGGTGCTAGAAGAGCACTAACTGGATCCGATAAAAACGTTAGTATCTCAAATGCAGAATGGGATGGTGGTGCCAATACCTTTCCTGGTTTTGGAATTGAAGATGTATCTGTAGAAATCACTTTTCCAGATGAAGCCATTGCTCCAACTTTAAACTACACTTTAACAGTAACCGGTTTAAAACAAGATGAGGGAGTCTTAATCACAAGCTTTGAAGATGGAATTGGGTCAAATTGGACCTCCTTTAATCAATCTACGGTTTCTGGAGGAATAGTATGTTCAGATGACGAAGCTGCCAAAGGAGATTGTTATTATAAAGTTTCTGGTGACGTTCCTTGGGATTGGGCTAAAGGATCTGTTATGATTCGTCCAGATGAAGGAACATTTGGATTACAGGGCAGTGCTAGCAACCTGTACTTCAATATGGGTTTTAAAGCTGTGGAAAATGTTGGTCCGACTAATTCATTTATACTTTTCTGGTTTGATGAGGATGAAAATGGAGATGGTTTTTTTGATGAGAATACAGAAGATAGGATAGCATATGAATACTGGTCTCAAGATACTGAATGGGATCTTATTAGCTTGAATTATGCTGATCTTCAATTTGATGAGCTAGGAAATACCATAGAGACTAATGGAAATGGATTAATGGAGCCTTCAAAGCTTATTTCTATAAATGTCTTTTTCTTAGCTAACCCTGAAAATGGAGTTTCTACAGGATATGTAGATCATTTAATATTCACCACTGACGAACCTTATACGCCTTGAGAAATTTTATTTTCATATTATCGCTAGTAACCATTGTTGGATGTGGAACGGTTAAATTTCAACCACAAGCATTGTATGACGTCTATGAAGAACCTGCTGCTAAGGAGAAAGTTGAACAAATAGTTTATACTGATGCTGTAGGAACTATGTGGAATTCTCTATTCGAATGTGGTGAGTTTGAAGTGACTAAAGAACAAGCGTACACTGGTAATTCTAGTATTAAGTTATCTTGGAATAAGGCGGATTGTGAGTGGATTGGCTTTGGCAACAGTTTTAGCAATTGGACAGGTTCAGATTTAAGTCAAGATAGATTTACACAAGCACTTTCCTTTTACGCTCGGACTCCTGAAAAATCAGTTAGTGCTATTCCCATAGTCGCTTGTTTAGAGGATTTTAGTGGAGGCGGGAGCTATCACTTTATAGATGCTGGTAAGTATTTGTTAGGGTTGCAGTTAGATACCAATTGGAAACGAATTTTAGTTCCTTTATGGCATTTTCCTGTATTTGAAGATGAAGTGGATATTCGTTCCATCAAACAAATGCAATTTCAGTTAGAAGGTTCCGGTTCATTCTTCTTGGATGATATAAGAATTGTAGATTATACAGAAGAGGCTTATCAGGCACATAGAACTGAAGTAGAGCTGTCTCTTATACACATCTCCGAGCCCACGAGACCTCTCTACATCTC
>CAJXOV010000153.1 GCA_913057815.1 uncultured Flavobacteriales bacterium | reverse complement strand
CGAGATGTAGAGAGGTCTCGTGGGCTCGGAGATGTGTATAAGAGACAGTCTTAGACAAGATTTCTCTTAGTTTTAGTTGTTCAGAAAGCTGAGTAGATAGTTTTTCTTGTTCAAACTGTGCTTGAGCTCTGGCAGTATCATGCTTGTCTCCTGCAGTAGACTTTTGTTCAGAGTTAGCGCTTTCTCTAGCTGAATCAATAGCCGTTTGAGTATGGGCAATTCTACCGTTTACTTCTTTCTTGCATGCGTCTAAAATTTCTGCTTTCGTCATATTTCACTAGCATTATAGCGTAGCAAATCTACTTTAACTTCACTCATAATCGACTGAATAATTGTGAAGTATTTGACATCTGTTAAATAAAGCAAAACGGATTCTCCCGTTGACTTGTGATTTAAGACCGTTTATTTTATCAACTGCCCCTGTGCTTGATTAACTCTAACATACAGGAAGCTTCCTGCGTAACTTGTAGATATAATCCTTAAAAACAGACACACCATGAGAACGATACACACACATACAGCACCTCATTCTACAGCTAACTTTTGTTGGATTTTTAACGACAAGTAAAATAACAGGCCTTTTCATTTTGAATGAAATTCATTTATCTTATTATTATTTACCTTGGAGTGGGTTGCGGACCTAATATTAATTCGGAAAATTCTAATGGTTTTTATGATCAAAATGAAAACTTAACATGTACACATGAGGTAATTAAATCAGTCATAAAGATTGATAGTTTAGATATTACTCAGCCTGAATTTATAACTGATTATTTGATTGAATATGCCCCAGGCCAGAAATTGATCCAATTCCCTTACTTCCACCTGGTGCACAATTTGTATATGCCCCTGACTTCGATAGAATGAGAGATAAGTATGATTTAGGTTTTGACGATAATTGCATTGCTGAATTTCAAACACAAATTAATGACTCCAAATTAATCTGTTTAAACTTTGACTCGTTAGGTTTGGATTTTAGTAAAGCTAATCAAGAGGACGCATTAGATTCTTGGCACAAGGTTAGTTTTAATGTTCCCCTTTTTAATCAAAGCCAATCGATTTGCTCTATTTGATATAACATTAGTTATTCATGTGATTCCTGTTTTTCAATGTGTTCGATGCAAAAATCGCACGGAGAGTGGGAAATGACTCATTCTAAATCCTTTTAAGTTTAAAACAACGCCCTCACCTGCACGGTTCCACTATGAATAAATGGATTGTCCTCAGATTTTCTTCCAAAATAGCTCACAGAAAGTTGGATGTTTTTGTTTAAATTTTGCTGGACTAAAGCGCTCCATGTATAGTTTGTTCCCGGATTTAATCCTTCTAACATTTCAAAGGCTATAGCCGAATTCACCTCTCCCGTATACCCTACGTTAATCGTATTGGCCTGAATCTCTAATGTTCCTTTTCCAGGCTCGCTAAACCTTCCTTTTACCCCTAAAGTCAATAATTCTGCAGCATCTTCAGATCCTTCTTGTCTATTGAACTTATCAGTATAATCTCCTATGGCACTTAACTTCCATTTGTTATTAGGCTGCCAAGTTAATTCTGGACTAAGTTTCTGAGCGTTTATATTGAAGTTTCTGCCTGAAACATTGGTAGCAGATGAGCTTCTAATCTCATCAGTTAGCACCACTTTTAATATGATCGATTTAGAGTAATTCCATCTTAGGTTTACGCGTTGCAACGCCACATTTCTGCTCTCTAAACCATTAGAAAGTAAAATCTTATTTCCGTTAGACTGAATAGTAAAGTCCGCTCCGAATTTAGTGCTGAATTTGTTAAAGAAAAGAGTGTTTCTAACAGTACTATTTAAGGCCTGCAAATTCGTTTCATCAATGCTTGTCAAAAAGGGATTGTACCGTTCTGCATCATCGGTAGCAGTTGTTTTTCTGTCGGCACTAAAAGAGAATTGGTGACTAAACTTATTCAGGTATTTTCTCACGCCCTTTTTCTGTTTCCAAACTCTAGTGGGGTTTAACCCTAGGTTGAAATTAAATCCATTTGTAAACACCCGTTGATACTCATTAGAAGGAATAAATGTCCTAATGAAATTAGCCTCATACCCAAATGCAGCTATTTCAAATTCGTTTAAATCTCTGACCTCATCTCCATTGTAATCATTCCAAACATAAGTTCCTTGTCCAGCAGCTACTTCCAAATAAACATACTCCCTACGCTGCTCTAAGCCAGAGCCCACTTGATAGAAGAAATCAGTGTTAAAAGCGTTTTTAAATGCTTTTAAGCGGTACTCAACTCTCCCTAACACATTGTTTTCAGGTTTCTGAAGAATTAGAGAGTCATTTTTAATTTCCAGTATTCTTTGACTTACATTCAGTTTAGTCGATTGGTTTTTAGAGGAAAGCCATTCATAACTTCCACCAATCTGAGTAGCCAATGCGGTTCTTTCAAACTCATTGTTAAGCCAAAAATCATCCGTCCTTTGTCTGAAAAATAAACGGCTCTTGTTCTTACTAGAATCTGGGTTGGCTATGTAAAACTGATAATCAAAAAACTGATACCCCGTTTTTACGGTGTCCTCCCTGATGTTTATTTCTAGCTCATCTTGATAGCCTAATTTAAACGGTTTAAAAGCATAACTCAAATCATTCTTATGCCTATAAAAATCGGAGACTAGTTCGCCTGAAGTGCTTAACATGGAAGCCGTGCTTTTCCATTTAACCCTTCCTAATTTTAGATCAGAATTAAACCCAACCCTGTTCCCTTCATATGCATTTCCAATGGCTAAGTTTTCATTTAAAACACCTATGGATCCTTTTTTCTTATGCTTGATTCCTAGTTTCGCTTTTGACGACAATTGCTCTCCTAATAAAGCATTCCCCAGTAAATTCCAGTCTCTAATAAATTCTACTGTCCTAAACCTCTCAATAGTTCTAAAGTTTTCTGACAGCCATTCCCCTTCGGCTTTACTCTCTATTCCCCATGATTTGAAAACTACAGAATCACGTTTAACCTCTAAGCCAAGCCGAGCAGAATATCCCAGATTATCTTCTGAATCCAAACTGGAAAATGTATTTAGGTCATTATTGGTGATGGATCCTTCTGCGGATAGTACCATACTTTTAGTGAGCTTGGTATCTATACCTGCCGCCACTACTTGCTGTTTCTTAGGTGAGACTAAGAGTATAAAAGGAGCGAACTCTCCATTTCGAATTAATACCCCTGCCACTGTATCAGGTGCTACCCATTCATAAATTCTTCCATTTGCAGAAAAACCATTCTGAATATAATCACCGTTTCCTTGGCCTACTTGACTAAACCCTAATGAATAGATTGCCAAATTTTCATCTGAGCTTGATACAAATACACTATCGTAACCTAAACTATCTTTTAGCAAATAATGCACTCCTTCAGGTGTAAATCCAGTAGAATCTATAGCCGAAATAGTGGCGGAGAAAAGGTCATCTCCAACTGACGAAAGCAACCCCCTATCGCTTTCATCCAAAACTTGCTGTAGACTTTGATTTTTAGAATCTTGTTCTGCATATGCCGAGATGTATGCCTTAAATCGATCATTTTCCATGTGATCTGAAAACTGAAAAATAGATCGTGCGTAATTCTTATCTGAATACTGAAATTCTACTTGAATCCTTTTGTCCTTAGTTATCGGCTGATTGGGGGTAAAAGTTAATTCTGCCGAATTATAGTCAATAACATAATCAAACTCCTCACCTCTTTTCATCAACTTTCCATCGATAAACACTCTTTCTGTTCCTGCTAATACTATTACAAATGCCTCTCCCTCCGCTCCCGTTAGTCTGTATGGTCCCTGATTACCCTCGATGGCAGTGAATATATTACGGGCATATTTCCCTTTACTCACCGCTGCACTGGCCATTATTTTATGTTTAACTTCATTTTTCTTTCCAAAATCAAATGTCACATTAGCCCCTTGTGCTCGTTTAAAAAAAGTGAGGTAATTAGAGGGTCTGCTTCGCAAAACATAATCACCTCCTGTCAGTGAGAATCTATCATTAAAGACGTTAATGTATACTTGATCAAAATCCTGTAAAGTTTGAGAATTTCCTCCTGGTTGGATGGGGATGTTAGCATCACTAATAGAAGCTAACAACTGTAAATCATCGGTTAAGTATCCTGTTAATTGAAGATTTAAATCGGAGTTAACACTTAAATCCTGATTGTTTCCTACATTAATTCCTCGGCTCACATAACCGTTCTTATTTATACTTCCTGCAGAATTATACCCTTCAGGAAGAATGGAAGGGGTATATGCGTATCCCGGATCAAAGTTAGAATTGTCTTCTCCTTTTCTAATTAGGGTTCTGTCTTTATGACGGTATGTCGTATTGAATAAATAAGGAAATACTCGGTAGCTAACTAACAGCGAATCTGCGTTTCTTGGCTCAGGCCAAATGAGTAAAGCTGACATTTCATCAATTTCAAAGCCTGATAAAACACCTAACGAATCAGAAAGAACCTCAAAAGTTCGTGGTACTAGGCTTAAAGAATCTATTCTGGTAGTATCACCAGATACAATCAACCACTTTTCTCTATCATTAGAAAGACTAGAAAAATCTTGACCATATGAATAGGGACATAAAAGTGCTGAAAACACCAGTGTTAATAAGCTATATAGATGTTTGGTATTAATGAACTAGAATTTTAATCGATGACCGTTAACCAAAAACAATCCCAAATATCGATTCTATAGGAATAACAACGTCATTATTACGTAAAACTTGTATTTAGATCCACTAGAATCATAGGATAAGACGGTGGTTATTTTATCATGAGCTTATAACCAACAACTGCGTTATACATCGTGAGCGGATTTACGGTGTTGTATTCCCGTTGGACGAGATAACCAAAAGAAAGATAATTCCTCTTTTTTACTTTGTACTCTAATGAAGCTTTAACTCGAATATCTGTTTGTAAAAGATTGCTTGTGTTTTGCGCAGCGTAAAAACTCTCTCCTGCTAGTGAAACTTCCCATTTTTTATTTAAGTCATAAGTGGCTTTTACCTTGTGCCTATATCCAAAGTTAGAATTTAAGGCACCCTCACTTCCGAGTAACCCTAGTCGTCTTTGAACCCTAAATCTGTACTGCATGCTAACCTCGCCAACTTTGAGTTTGTATTTTAAATCGAGAGATAACCTGTCTCTGTCATTATAATTATTCTCTAAATTTCTTCTGGCTAAGGCTCTATAAGTAAGGGTGCTAGAAAACGCATCACTCCATTCTTTTGACAAGTAAACTTCTGAGAAAATACTTCTAGCTTCCGAGAGGTTCTCATTAAGCCGAACATCCAGCTCAATTCCTGTTGTGAATTTATCAGGCAGATCTTTCTCCAGAACAAAGTACATCCAGGCCCCGGCATCCTCTGTTTGAGAAGAAGCCTGAATTGAGCAAAACAGTAGAAAAAGGAAAAATAATTTTTTCAAATTTCTAGTTATTTAGCACGGTGATATCTTCTGCCCTCAAATCTTCTTTCTTTCCGAGGCTTATTTCCTGAGTTAAAGCTTCCTCATCCGGTGCATCTCCATTAATGGCTTCGGTAGAGTTTACTTTAGAGTATGCGTAAATAATATAATCCCCTTCCCTAAGGAAGTTAAAAGAATACTCTCCTTGGTAATCAGTTTCCGTTTTATCACTATATCCAACCTCATCACCGTAAACTATAAACACATCGTAGTCAGCAGCCTCAGAAGAATAGTCTTCCAAAGTAAACGTGCTGTTGTACTGAACTATATTCACTTTACCCGAGATCGAAGAATTTCCACCCTCTCCTTCACTTTTATCACAACCAATCAAAACCAGCATGAGTACCACGCCCAATAAATACTTCATTTTAATAATTTTTTCCAAATGCAGATTACAAGTATAACGAATAAAACTCCGCTATACTTGGTTATCTTTGTCCACCAATAAATGTTCTTAGAGAATAAAAATAGCAAGCAGCAGCGCAAAGGATGGATTGAAGTCATCTGTGGGTCAATGTTTTCAGGAAAAACTGAAGAGTTGATTCGTAGACTTAAGCGTGCTCAAATAGCTCGTCAAAAAGTTGAGATTTTCAAACCTCAAATAGACACAAGATATAGTGA
>CAJXOV010000152.1 GCA_913057815.1 uncultured Flavobacteriales bacterium | reverse complement strand
CTCTCTATTCGTCGGCAGCGTCAGATGTGTATAAGAGACAGAGTTAAAAGAGGAGTTACAGAACTCGTGACTCCCGGTGTTTCTTATCATGATCAAGTACTTGACAATAAAAAGAACAATTTTTTAGCTGCCGTTCATTTAAATGATGATGTGTCAGGAGTTTCATTTCTTGATGTGTCTACTGGTGAATATCTATGTGCTCAAGGAAGCGATGATTATATTGATAAGCTTCTTCAGAGTTTTAAGCCTTCTGAGGTCCTCATACAAAAACAAAGATTATCTGAATTTCAAAATAGATTTGGCTCTGATTTTTATACTTATGTGTTGGAAGATTGGGTGTTTACATCAGATTTTTCGAATGATATTTTAAAAGGACACTTTAAAACAAAAACACTTAAAGGTTTTGGCATAGAAAGATTGGCTCAGGGAGTAGTAGCTTCTGGAGCTGTGTTACATTATTTAGGAGAAACTAAGCACAATGAATTAAAGCATATAACTGCTATTTCTAGAATAGAAGAAGAGAAGTACGTATGGCTAGATAGATTCACTATAAGGAATTTAGAGCTTATTCATTCTCCTCACCCAAATGCTGTAACTCTTATAGATATAATGGATCACACTGTTTCTCCAATGGGAAGCAGACTGCTGAAAAGATGGATGGTTCTTCCATTAAAAGACTTGGCTCCAATTGAAGAGAGGTTAAATGTGGTAGAATATTTTGCTTCCAGTACAGATGGAATTGAGGCGTTGCAAAGCGAGATTAAAAAAATTGGCGATTTAGAGAGGTTAATCTCTAAAGTGGCAGTGAATAGAGTAAATCCAAAAGAATTGCTTCAATTGAGCAGAGCACTGGAGTATTTAATTGAGATAAAACAAAAGTGCAGCTCTCAAAAGAATAAAAGCCTGAATCAATTAGCGGATCAAATAAATCTTTGTGAAACTCTTAGGGATAGTATTAAGGAAAGATTAAAGGAAGATCCTCCAGTACAATTGGCCAAAGGAAATGTTATAGCTGATGGAGTAAATAGTGATTTAGATGAACTAAGAAAAATAGCTTTTTCTGGAAAAGATTTCCTTCGTCAAATTCAAGAAAGAGAATCTGAAATTACGGGCATTCCTTCTTTAAAAATAGCGTATAATAATGTTTTTGGATATTATTTAGAAGTTAGAAATACCCATAAAGACAAAGTTCCTGAAACATGGATTCGTAAACAAACTCTGGTCAATGCGGAACGTTACATTACTGAAGAATTAAAAGAGTACGAAGCTAAAATTTTAGGTGCAGAAGAGAAGATTTCAGCTATTGAATCTAGGTTGTTTAATGAGTTGGTTTATGAATGTTCTCAGTTCGTAGCACCTGTTCAAATTAATGCCAGTGTAGTAGCTAAACTAGATTGCCTTTTAAGTTTTGCTAAGATTTCTATCCGTAATCATTATGTAAAACCGACTTTGAATGAAGGATTTGCTATTGATATAAAAGAAGGTAGACATCCTGTAATTGAACAACAGCTTCCTTTAGATGAAGAGTACATTTCTAATGATATTAATCTAGACAACGATAATCAGCAGGTGATGATGATTACCGGGCCTAATATGTCTGGTAAATCTGCTATTCTTCGGCAAACTGCACTGATTAGTATTATGGCTCAAATGGGTTCTTTTGTTCCTGCTAAATCTGCCGCGTTAGGCTTAGTAGATAAGGTCTTTACTAGAGTAGGAGCTTCAGATAATATATCTAGTGGTGAATCTACTTTTATGGTAGAGATGAACGAAACAGCCAGTATTCTTAATAATTTATCAAACAGAAGTTTAATACTTCTAGATGAAATAGGAAGAGGAACTAGCACATATGATGGTATTAGTATAGCTTGGGCTATAGCTGAGTTTCTTCACGAACACCCTTCTTTCAAAGCTAAAACACTTTTTGCTACGCATTATCATGAGCTTAATGATATGACGTCATTATTTCCTAGAATTAAGAATTTTAATGTAGCTGTCAAAGAAATTCAGGACAAGGTTATTTTCCTAAGAAAGCTCAAAGAGGGAGGTTCAAATCATAGTTTTGGAATACACGTTGCACAAATGGCTGGAATGCCATCAGAAGTGGTCTTAAGGGCTAATGAGCTTTTGGTTAAACTAGAAAGCAAATCAGGTGGCCAAAAATCTCCTAGCCCAAAAAGTAAAGAAAAGGAAGAGGATGCAGAGGTTCAACTCAGCTTTTTCCAATTAGATGATCCCGTTTTAGAACAAGTGCGAGAGGAAATTATACAAACGGATATAAACACTTTAACTCCAGTAGAAGCACTTTTAAAACTGAATGAGATCAAGAAGATTATTTTAGGAACAAGTAAATAATTTTTTTGAATCGTAGAAAATGGCAGAATCTAACCGAAAAACTCAAATCTTAAAGGACTCTTCTAGACTTTTTAGAAAACGCGGTTACACAGCTACTTCTATGCGTGACATAGCAGCAGAACTTAATATAGAGGCCCCGAGTCTTTATAATCATATCAAGGGAAAACAGGAAATCCTTCAGATACTGCTTTTAGATTTAGCACAAGCATTCACTCATGGAATGAATACCATTAATGAGTCGTCACTTTCTTACCGTTCAAAATTAGAGAGGATTATTAAACTTCATTTGGATCTAACTATATTAAATCCGGATGGCATGGCGTTATTAACTTCTGATTGGATTCATCTGGAAGAACCCGCATTTGGCGAGTTTGTTAAAATGAGGGAAGGATATGAGCTGTCATTTAGACATATTTTAAGGGAGACTTTAAAAAAAGAAGGAAAAGAATCTGCTAACATTGACCTGGCATTATTTTCCATTCTTTCTACACTCAGGTGGTTGTATTCTTGGTATTTGAAAAACCCAGATATTAATCCTATAGAATTAGAAAAAGAGATGACTGAAAATTTACTTTCAGGTATTTTTAACCGTAAATAGAAATTTATCATCATGAAGATATATACCAAAACAGGAGATAAAGGAACTACGTCTCTTCTCAGCGGCAGAAGAGTGAATAAGAATAATATTCGTATAGAGGCTTATGGTACTATAGATGAATTAAACAGTTGGATAGGAGTGGTGCGAGATAAGGCGCCAGAAACTTACAAGGCTGAATTAATCACTATTCAAAATGAATTATTTACCATAGGGAGTCATTTGGCCAATGATCCGAAAAAAGAATCGTCTTTCAGTCTGCCTGAAATTAATAATGACAACGTTTTAAGGCTAGAATCCTTGATGGATGAAATGAATTTGAAACTTCCGGAAATGAAAAATTTCGTCTTACCAGGAGGTCATGAGACAGTTTCATTTACTCATTTAGCCAGGTGTGTTTGTAGAAGAGCAGAAAGGAAAATTGTTGATTTAATGGAGAATCAGGGAGTTGAAGAATTGATTATTCAGTATGTAAATCGGCTTTCAGATTACTTATTTGTCCTTTCTAGAGCACTTTCTAAAGAGTGTTTAGCAGAAGAAATCCCTTGGAAAACCTCATAGTTATCGCTTAACTCACTGATGTTAAGTGGTTTTGGTGTCGTTATTTTTGGATTAAAATTTGATGTCGAATAGGTAAACAAAAAAATTATATTCGCGTAAAATTTGAACGCAGCAGCGGTTACTAGAACAAATTATCGTTTGAGTATCAAATAAACAAATAAAATATGTATTGGACATTAGAATTAGCGTCATACTTAGAAGATGCACCTTGGCCAGCTACAAAGGATGAATTAATAGATTTCGCCATGAGAGCTGGAGCACCACTAGAAGTGGTAGAGAACCTACAGGGAATTGAAGATGAAGGAGAGGCGTACGAAAATATTGAGGAAATCTGGCCGGATTACCCCTCTAAAGAAGATTTCTTCTTTAATGAGGATGAGTATTAACTAGAGAATAATAAAATTCCGAACCCTGTTCACTTCGTGTACAGGGTTTTTTTATGCCTTTATTTTTCTGTTAGGGTAATTTGTTGCGTTAAGTTACATGTAATTAGCGTGTTGCGATGAGTGTCGGGAGAAAATATTGGGCAAAAAAATTAGGATCTGCGCTCAGATCCTAATCCACTTAACATTAAACTAAAACTACCATTACAATTAGTGCATTGTAACTATGAAAATTTGCCTTATCTCATGGGCGAAAGCCCTAAAGATGTTGCTAAGATAATCAATAAATTCAATTCAAAACATAAAAAGGCCAATAGAAATTAACACGAAATAATCCCGATTATTTGAGAGCTACTTTTTTAGATTGATGTTTTTGTGGACATCACAAGTCTGATGGTGCTTCTGCTCCTTTGTTCTAACAAGATTTCTCTTTTTTCTGTTAGGTTTTCTAGGATGTGATTGTCGTAATGTCTTATAGTCAAAAGTTCTAAATCTTCGTTATAACGGATCTTGAACTCACCTTCTAATAACTCGATTACTTTTTTTAACCTTGTTAGCTCCTGTTTGAATACTATTGAAAAGCTAATGGCACTATTTTGCATAAGATTCACCGTAACTTTTTGATCTGATAATACTTTAAATATGTGGCTGAGTTCCTTTTCACCAATAAAAGAGAAGTCATTAGGTGTAAAGCTCACTAAGGTTTGTTCTTCTGAAGAGATATAAGAAGGTACTAAAGGGTTCATATCTACTCCATCTGTGATCATAGTTCCAGGTTCACCTGGCTGAAGAAATGACTTCACAAATAATGGAATGCTTTTATTTTGGAGAGGTTTAACCGTTTTTGGATGAATTACGCTGGCCCCATAATATGCAAGTTCAATAGCTTCTCTGTAAGAAATTTGATTCAGTTTAACAGTGTTAGGGAATTTTCTAGGATCAGCATTTAGCATTCCAGGTACATCTTTCCAGATAGTAACACTAGTTGCATTAAATAAAAACGCTATGATTGAGGCACTAAAGTCAGATCCTTCTCTTCCAAGTGTTGTTGTTTCTTTTTTCGAGTTGCTACCAATAAAGCCCTGAGTGATAGTGATTGGTGTGAGATTGTTAGTTTGTTTCCAGGTCTCACATTCTGTGGTAGATTTGGCCCAGTCTACCTGTGTTACTTTATGTTCTTCTAGAGTCTTTATAATCGTGCATGCATCCAACCATTGCGTATCTAGATTTTGTGATTTTAAAAAAAGATTGATGAGGTATGTACTTGAAAGCTCCCCTTGAGAAACTACTTCGTCATAAGTATGATGTTCATCTATTTCTAAGGAAAAAATGTTTTTTATATGCTCAATTCTTTTTTGCATATACGGTCCAAATTCATCGTAAATATTAAGCTCGTGTGCTATTTCTGAATGAAACTCTTCAAATTTTTCTAGTAAGTAGATTCTCTCTTCTGAGTTTTTAGCATTTATGGTACTTTCTAATAAGTTAGTGACCTTGCCCATGGCACTTACCACTACTATGAGTGTTTCATCTGAGAACTTTGATAATATTTCACATACATTTTTTACAGAAGCAGCATCTCTAACTGAAGCACCACCAAATTTGAATACTAACATCTCTTTATCTTTTATATGTACTCAGCTAAAAACCACTTTTGAACAGGGGCAGATAGAGCTGAAATATTTAAATGGTCTGAAGCTTCG
This sequence comes from uncultured Flavobacteriales bacterium, assembly GCA_913057815.1. Taxonomy (GTDB): domain Bacteria; phylum Bacteroidota; class Bacteroidia; order Flavobacteriales_D; family Sanyastnellaceae; genus ASP10-05a. Next base: position 509 of record CAJXOV010000152.1, on the reverse strand, counting down.
GCTAAATCTATAATTCTACCGTCTTTCATTTTAATCAAGATGTTATCTGAAGTAGGACTGTATGCCTTGTTGTCTACCATATCATGAATCACAAAATATTTAGATTCTTCAGGAGAAAGGCCATATTTATCCGCTATGCGTTCTTGAATTTTAGAGATTAACTCTTTTGGCCAAGTTTCACTGCTCAGTTTGATCTTAAATAATTTTCTATCTAATAATGAGCTGCATAATAAACTTAGCACTTTATCATCATGTTTTTGCCAAACTTTAATGGCAGTGAGAACATCATAATCATCTAATGAACAGAACTTTTCTAAGATCGATCGGTCTTCCTTGATCATCGATAGATCGATATCTGCATAAAGAAATTCTTTTAAAACAGGCGTTGCAAAAAGATCCACTCCTTGTTGTGCTAACTCCTTGGCTCTTTTCAGAATGTTCACCAACATAAATTCAGCACTTAAAACTGTTTTATGAAGGTATACCTGTCTCTTATACACATCTGACGC
>CAJXOV010000151.1 GCA_913057815.1 uncultured Flavobacteriales bacterium | reverse complement strand
GAGATGTAGAGAGGTCTCGTGGGCTCGGAGATGTGTATAAGAGACAGGAAGAAAGTTGGTCCTCAAGTCTAATATTCAGCGCTGGAGCATTTCCTGTGTTTTGAAAATTTATAGTGTAATTAAGCCATCCATAAAATGCAGGATCTACTTCATAAGGAGAGACTATTTTATTGTTTGGGTCGTATGAGTTGACCACCTGATAGCATCCTATGAGTGTGTTGTTTATTATGTTAGTCTCATCTTCATCTGAAGTGATAATAGCTTCGAAGCAGATATCATCATCAGCCTGGGCAGTAGATTCCACATAGATTTGAAGACTAAGTAAAAGGGTGGAAAAATTAACTGCAGACATATCGTCTATTTCATAAGTAGCTGTCTGATCGCTGAAAGTAGGAATTAATGCATCTTCAGACGGAGTGTATATGCTAGCTGGTCCAGTTATGTTTAAAGTGAGAGTACTAGGAATATTAGGAAAACATTCACCATTATACAATCCTGAAATTTCACCGGCTAACAATGAAAGTCGATGAAGTTCACCTGGGAATATTAATCCAGAAGTGAGGTGAGAGGCTATGATAAAATCGGTTTGTTCAGCACAGTTTACCACAAAATCAATGCTGTCTTCTAACAGATTAAAACTGTTTAACACTACTGCAGAATCTAGCCCGGGGTTTAAGCAAGTTACATTAAAAGGAGTGGAGTTAATGTCCAACACTATTTCGTGGTTAGCATAGTCGGCAGATTTGAAAAATCTCCCATTTGGTAATGTAGAAGTAGTAGTCTGAAGAATTCCGTTTTCATAGAATTTCAGCGGAATTCCATCAAGGCCAGCGTCATTAGCCGCGCAATCAAAATTATTGTCTAAATGAACATTTCCTTCTAATCCTTGGGCATTTGAACATTCAAAAGGATTGTTTATAGGGTCATTGGCTTCGCAAAGAGGCATGTTTTGAATGTTCTCTGGCAGATTAGTTGACGATGGAATGTTAGGCAGACAGGCCAGGTTGGTGTCGTCAAGGGATATGTTATTTACACTTTCGGGAAGGTTGTACACACATTCAAGAGGTGTGTCATTTACATTCAACCTATACATAGACATTGGTAGCTCAGGAAGGTAGTTTAGCGGGCAGTTGCTAGCATAAAGCTCTAAAAGATTATTAGGGATTTCATCAATGTAAGTTACAGGCGAGCCGCTAATATCTAAAACCTCTAAACCAGCAGGTAGCATTTCTATGCTAGTTACATCTGTATTATTTATATAAAGATTTCGAATGTTATCAGATAAACCATAGACATCTGTTATTGGGTTATATCCGCACCACACTTCTATTAAACTCGGAGAATAAGGGACGTAATCTAAACCACAACTTTGAGCTTCTAAATAATTTATTGATGAAGGAAGAGAGATGGATTCTAGAGTGGGGTTGAAGTTAGCTATTAAATAGTTCAAAGAAGAATTAGAAAGTTCCAATTCATATAGATTACAAGACTCTATTCTAAGGCCGAATAGATTGTCTGGAATATCTACCCAATCCAAATCAGGAGTGAAAGATCTATAAAAGTTAAGCATTGATTCAGGTAACTCAGGAATAGAAGTTAAATTATCACACCATTCTATATCTAAATCTGTCAAATTTTGAGGGAAAGAAGAAACCGATTGAAGGAGGTCGCACTGACTTAAATTTAGAGTAATTAGATCCTCAGGAAGAGAGGAAACTGTGGTAAGCGTATTACAGCTTCTAGAGTGAATCTCTCTGGTGCTCTCTGGCAGGACTGGCAAAGTCTCCAGTAAGTCACAACCAGAAGAATTAAATTCCAAAAGTCCTTCAGAAATTGTAGGAATAGTAGTTATCTGGGTGTATGAAAGGTCGATATTCTCTACTTCTTCAGGGAAAAAGGCTATATCTGTAAGAGGATTACTGCTTAAATTTAAAATTTGTATGGAATGAGGCAATCCGTCAATGCTGGATATGCTATTAGCCCTAGCCTTTAAATGCACTAGGCTTATGAAATACTGAATTCCATCTAAGTTTGTTATTCCGGAAGAAGAACAATCAAGGAAGTCTTCATTTTGAATATCAGAACACATAGTATTCATGGTGTTTCCTATCATGCAGCTGGGATAGTTATTCTGCAAATATGTAACAAAATTTTCATCAGGAATCTCTACAAATTGTGAATACGCATTGGTAAAGCATACTATAGCTAGTAATAGGGTAAAGAGTCTCATAAGATTAGTTAGTTTGTTATAACACTTGTTTTTAGAGTTTTTAGTTGCACCGCTGCATATGATAGTGTCTTAAGTAGCACAACTATAAACTCTATTGTTCGTGGAGGGGATTAATTCAAAAACACTTTTTCGAAATACACTCCATTATCCGTCTCTAATCGAATAATGACTAAACCTTTGGTGTTCGGTCCGAAGCTTAATTGCACCGCGTCATTAGAAGAGTTTGACTTGAATTCTATCTCTTCACCCAAAAGGTTCGCAGCAGAAATATTCTGAACTTTTTTAGTTGATTCAATAGTAATAATTCCATCAGAAGGGTTGGGGTAGAGCTTGATGTTAGCTGATTCAAATTCACTCACACCATCAGGCAGTATAGCCTGAGTTACAGCTGTATTAGTGATTATAGGATCGTTAAAATCAAAGAAAATGGAAGCAGAGTTATTTACAGGAGCTCCTACTACGATGGGAGAGGAAGGTTTAATTCTGAATTGAAAATATCCTTTGGAATCTGGCTCACTAAAAGAGCTATCCGCTAGCATAATTTCAGGGTAGTGTATAGTTAAATCATGGCCAGATAATTCGAAGTATGACTCATGACTAGTGTTGGTCATGTGGAAAGTAGAAATGTCTAAGCTCTCGGATAGCTGGTCTTCTAAGCGAATGTTAAAAGCAGGAGCGGAGCCGGTGTTTTGGAAGTTAATGGTGTAAATCAACCAATCGTCAAAACCCGGAAGAACCTCGTAAGGATACACGGTTTTATTATTCGGGTCGTAAGAGTTTACCACTAGATAGCAGTACCAGTAATCATCATTTCCTGGTTGGTAGTCATTCTCGTTTGAAGTTACGGTAACGTGCGCGCAGATTCCATCTCCATCTTGGGCATCTGTATTTACGTTTAATAGCATTCCGAAATCTGTAGCTAAATCCAGGGTTCCAAAATCTTCAATTTCATATACCAAGGTTAAATCTGTAATTGAAGGAATAAGGGCTTCCGATAATATGCTTTCTATTTCTACTGGACCTAAAAGCTGAATGGTTACCGTACCAGAAACTCCAGCACCGCAGTTTGCATTATAGAAGGAGCTCATATCTCCTGTGAAGGAGGTAAGTTTATGATTTTCACCAGGGAAAACCCATCCGTCTACAATGGCAGATTGTGTTCCTATATCATGACCCTCCATACACGTCAAGGAAAAATTTATGCTATCCTCGAGGATGGAAGTTATGTCCAAGGTTACCAGTGAATCTAATCCTGGAAAAGGACAGTTTGTAGTAAACGGTGTGTTTTCTATTTCTAATTCGACTTGGTATTCGCCAAGGCCTATACTTTTATAGTATCGACCGGAGTGTAAGGTAGATGTAGCACCTATAAGTTCTTCTCCATTATAAATATTTACTTGAAAGTTAGATAATCCATCATCATTAGAAAGACAATCATCATTTAAGTCTAGCTGTACGAAACCCTCCACTCCAAAAGCAGTAGTACAACTATTAGGGTTATTCACTAAGTCGCCTTCTATGCATAATGGCATGTCTTCAAATCCATCGGAACTAGAAACGGATACATTTGGTAATGAAGGAAAGCAAGTCAACGGGTTGTCCTCAAAATAGAATAAAAAAAGTACCTCCGGCAGGTTCTGCAAGCATGAAATGTTGTTGTCTGAAATGCTCAGAACTGTAACTTCTTCCGGAATGAGCGGAATTTCGTCAAGATTATTATTGATTACATCAATTTGATTTAGATCTGATGGGAACCAATTGATGTATGAAAGAATTCCATTTCTAGCTAATAATGACCTTAGGCTTTGTGGAAGAAATAAACTATCTATCGAGGTGTCATTAATTTCTAAAGTCACCATGTCTGAGAGTAGCGGAAGTTCTGTTATCTCTTGGTTAGAGCAGTCTAAAATTTGCATTGTGGCTGGAATTTCTGGAAGAGCTGTCATTCCACAATTGCCAATTTCTGCGAGCATTATCTCTGGAGGAAAAGCAGTTAAGTTTCCTATATTATTATCAGTGAGGTATAATCTTAAAATAGAATCTGGTAGGTCTGGAATGCTGGTTAAATCGCAGTCTGCCACATTAATTTCTACTAGTCCTTCGGGTAAGTCTACCCAAGCCAAATCTGGGGTAGACTTTCGTCTTAGTACTTGAAATTCTGGAGTTAAAGCCGGGATTGAAGTCAAAGACGTGCAGGAGGATACGTAAAGGTGTGCTAATGATTCGGGGTAGGGCGCTATACTCACAAGATTAGGATTGTTTTCTAAACTTAGCACGTAAACTCCTTCGGGATAATCTGTAATTTCTGTAATGAGATTGTGGTTTAACCATAGATGGTATATGTAATTTCCTGGAAGCGGAGGGATGGAAGTTAGTAAATTGGAATTCGCAAATAATTCTTCCAAGTTATCGAAGTATTGCAGACCTTCTAAGTCTGATATATCCTTAAAACTACAATCCAAAACCACAGTAGAAGTAATGCTCACACACGTGGTATCCATCATGTTTCCATCCATACATTCAGGATAAATGTTATTTAAGAATAAAGAAAAATTGTCGTCAGGAATTTCCACAAATTGGGAATGGCCAAAAGCCGTAAACGCTAAGGCAAATGCTAGGGTAAAGAGTCTCATAAGATTAGTTAGTTTGTTATAACACTAATATACAGATGAGTTAGTTGCACCGCGTAGCAATAAAAGAATTTAAAAATGTGCTATCGAATCAATTTATAGTTTTCATTAATGGCTCCAGAATCATCCAGTTCCACAAATACACCCCTGAAAAAATGGGTGTTTTCACCATTTTTTATTTGAAGTATTTACGGTAGGTTTGGAATTCAAGAAAACGAAATGGAAGAATTCACATCACCGTTAGGATCTGAGAACAGAGAGTTAGATAAGCTAAGAGATTGGCTACTTCCCATGATAGCTATTGGCCAAAATGATGATCAAGAACCAACCTATCTCAATCCATCTAAAGGCTCGGAAGAAGCATAGCATATTCCCATACACTCAATCCTTTCTGTTTAATTATGGGTTGACTCCATAAATACACCCACCAGCAGAGGGGTGAATTCACCCCTGAAAAAATGGGTGTTTTTACTATTTTATTTATGGAAAAGAGTTTTTAGCTTTGATACTCATCCTTAATTAAATAGCCATGAATAAATTATCTCTTTACCTCATTGTCGTTGTTTCTCTTTTTTTTAGTTCTGAAGTTTTGTCTCAGATTTCCTTTGATCAGGATTACATTTTAGAACATTCAAAAGATAGTGTACTTAAGGTCAATGTTAACTTCTCTGTAAAAGATACAAGCTTAAATTATTTCTTAGACGTGAAGGCAGGAACATCTTCAATTGTACCAACTACTGAATTTAAGCAGTTCACCGATTCTTTTGCTGTTTCTAATAAAAATGAATCCAAAGTTATTTCAATTCCTAAAAATGCAAAGGATGAAGATATCGTGATTATAGCCATGAGTGCAGATCAAACTATCAGCTATGACACTATACGTATTGTAGTGCTTGAGAAAACCAAATATGATGGCTTGGTCAAGTTTGACGCGAGTAATTCTGATGTTAAGATACAAGAACCTGATACTGCTAAGAAAAATCTTACGGCCATGGTAACGGCTTTGATTTCTGCTGATTTTCCTTTTGAGGAAATATTTGAAATAAAGGTAAATTGGCAAAAAACCACTTTTCCTTTTAAACTACCTGTATCAGCTCAAAAATCGTCAGTTAAAGGAAAAGCAGGAGGTAACTTTTATTTGGGCTATGTTATTGAAGGAGATTCTACAGTAATAGATGACCGAATTATTTACTTTGATTTGGTAGATTCTAAAGGCTGTCTCTTATACACATCTCCGAGCCCACGAGACCTCTCTACATCT